>DATCOK010000101.1:0-16389 GCA_036564765.1 Candidatus Acidiferrum sp.
GTCCGGTTTGCGGCGAACTTTCGTGCGGTCTGTCGGTGTGAATTCGCTCATGGCAACAGACTAACATTGGTTCGCCGAGCCCGGTGAGCGGTCGCCGGTCAGAAATTTACGGGCCGCGTCCAGCGGGGAATTACGGCGTTCGAGCAAGACCCGCGAAGCTGGATTGACGCCTTTCTCGCGCTCGCATACGATGCCGCCGGATAACATCGCGTGATCGCAAAATGAAAAAACCCCTAATGACTGTAGTGCTTTGGATTGCCGTGGCGTTGATTGGAGCTGGCGCGCTCGGCACCATCGCCCTGCACCGCGGCGAATCGTTGAATGCCACTTGGTTCGTGGTCGCCGCCGGTTGTTGCTATCTGGTCGCCTACCGTTTTTATTCCTCTTTTATCGCCGCCCGCGTGATGGCATTGGATGATTCGCGCGCCACTCCTGCAGAACGTCACGACGATGGCCGCGATTTTGTTCCCACCAACAAATGGATCCTGTTCGGGCACCACTTTGCCGCGATTGCCGGACCCGGCCCTCTCGTTGGCCCAACACTGGCGGCGCAATTCGGATATTTGCCCGGCACGCTGTGGCTGATTGCCGGCGCCGTGTTCGCGGGTTGTGTGCAAGATTTTATTATTCTTTTTTGCTCCATTCGGCGAGACGGCAAGACGCTCGGCGAAATCGCCCGGGAAGAAGTTAGCAAGCGCGGTGGATTCATCGCGCAACTCGCGGTGCTGGCGATCATGGTCATTCTTCTTGGAGTGGTGGCGCTGGTGATCGTCAACGCCCTCAAGTCCTCGCCTTGGGCCACCTTCACGTTAACCGCGACCATTCCCATCGCCTTGCTGCTGGGTCTTTATCTGCGATTTTTGCGGCCTGGCCGCGTTTTGGAAGCTTCGCTCATCGGCGTCGCGCTCGTGTTATTTGTGGTGGTAGCCGGCCAGTGGGTCGCGGATTCGCCGTCGTGGGCGCATGTTTTTACTGTGAGCGGCGTCACACTTGCGTTCGCCTTGATAGCTTACGGTTTTGCCGCGTCAGCACTGCCGGTGTGGCTGCTGCTGGCCCCTCGCGATTATTTGAGCGCGTTCATCAAGGCCGGAGCGATTTTTTCTCTCGCTGCGGGAATATTGCTGGTTCGTCCGCAGGTGTTGATGCCGCCGCTGACGCGCTTCATTGACGGCAGCGGACCAGTTTTTGCCGGGAAGGTATTTCCGTTTTGTTTCATCACCATCGCTTGCGGAGCCATCAGCGGGTTTCACTCGTTGATCTCTTCGGGCACCACGCCGAAAATGATCATTCGAGAGAGTCACGCCCGGTTCATCGGCTATGGCGCGATGTTATTGGAGTCCTTCGTCGGCGTTATGGCCATGGTCGCCGCCTGTGCGATGACGCCCGGCGTCTATTTCGCGATCAACAGCCCGGCATCCATTGTCGGCGCTACCGCCGACGCGGCTGCGTCCACCATCAGTGGCTGGGGCTACCCACTGCAGGCGCAAACCATGACCGATCTTGCACACGCAGTCGGCGAGCAGACACTCCTAAATCGCGCCGGAGGAGCGCCGTCGCTGGCGGTCGGCATGGCGCAGATTTTTTCCAGCACCATTGGCGGCCCGCGACTGCTGAGCATTTGGTATCACTTCGCCATCATGTTCGAAGCGCTTTTCATCCTGACAGTGCTCGACGCTGGAACTCGCGTGGGCCGCTTCATGGTGCAGGAACTCGGCGGCCGCGCCTGGAAACCGTTGGCGCGCAGCGGTTGGGTGCCGGGTATTTTGCTTTCGAGCGCCATAATTGTTGGCGCGTGGGGATATTTTCTCTATCAGGGCGTGGTCGATCCGTTAGGCGGCATCAATTCGCTTTGGCCGCTGTTCGGCATCGCCAATCAGTTACTTGCGGCGGTGGCGCTGGTGGTGGCCACAACAATTCTTCTGAAAATGCGCAAGACTCGCCTGATTTGGATCACCATGATTCCCATGGCGTGGCTCGTGACTATTACTATGACCGCGAGTTACCAGAAGATATTCGATTCGAATCCCCGGCTAGGATTTCTCTCTTACGCCAATGCACTTACCGCGCAAATCGAGGCGGGAAAAATTCCCGTGGCGAAGCTCGTCGATACCCAACGCGTGATTTTCAACCAACGGCTGGATGCCGTGGTTACGGCAGTACTGGCTGCCATGATTCTCGTTCTAATTGCGGAAGCCCTGCTGCAGTGGTACCGCATTCTGAGCGGTGATGCCAACGTCACGTTGCATGAATCCACCTACGTCCCAACGCGCTGGGGAAAAGATTTTGCAGGTGCTTCGTACGCAGACGTGCCAAATGAGAGCGAAATTCCCGCGGTGGAGGGCTAAATGCGGCACGCGAGAGAGACCGGCGCCCGTCCGAGTATTGTGCACCAAGCTTCGTTCCCAAGCCTGTTGCGTCGGGGCAGCAGACTGAGGTCCGCACTGAACGATTTGTGGCTCGGCGTTCGCGAATGGTGCGGAGACAGCGCCTACGATCGTTATATTCAGGCCCAGCGGAAATCGAGTGGAGAACCGCTGCTCACGCCCGCGGAGTTTTATGTACAGCGCCTGAACAACCGCTACTCCCGTCCAAACCGATGTTGCTGACGTTTGCCGGCCATTGCCTACTGCATAAGCCCCGACTACAATGGCCGCAATTTCCATCCTGCGGTTCCTTTGGAGGCATTCATGGCCCTGAATCAGGACAAGCTGCATGAATTTTTAGGCAAAGCCATCGTGGATTTCGGCGCGACGTTCAACGCCGCACTGATACGCATCGGTGACAAGCTGGGGCTATACAAGGCGCTCGCGAAAGGCGGTGCGCAAGCGCCCGCAGAACTGGCCAAATCGACCGGGACCGTGGAACGCTACATCCGCGAGTGGCTGAGTGAACAGGCAGCCGGCGGTTACGTAACCTACGACGCCTCCAACGGAAAATTTCATTTAAGCGAAGAGCAAGCCTTCGCTATGGCCGATGAATCCAGTCCGGTTTATTTGCCGGGAGCCTTTCAGGTGGCCCTCGCGGCCATCAAGGCGGAGGAACAAATCACCGAGCGGTTCAAAACCGGCGCGGGTTTAGGCTGGCACGAACATCATCATGAACTTTTTGAGGGCACAGAGCGATTCTTCCGCCCTGGTTATGCCGCGAATCTAATCAGCGCGTGGATACCGTCGCTCAAAGGCGTTCAGGATAAATTAAAAGAGGGCGGCCGCGTTGCGGATGTGGGCTGTGGACTAGGCGCTTCGACTATTTTGATGGCGAAGTCGTATCCCAACTCGGAATTCATGGGCTTCGACTATCACGACAAATCGATCGAGACCGCAAAGCAACGGGCCAAGGATGCGGGCGTAGCCGATCGCATTCGCTTCGAAGTGGCGAGCGCCAAGTCGTATCCCGGAACCGATTATGACTTCATAACTTTTTTTGATTGCCTCCACGACATGGGCGATCCCGCTGGCGCGTCCAAGCACGTTCGAAGCTCACTCAAGGAGGATGGCACCTGGATGATCGTCGAACCTTTTGCCGGCGACAAGCTGGAAGAAAATTTGAACCCCATCGGCCGAGCGTTTTACGGTGCTTCTACGCTGCTTTGCACCCCGGCGTCGCTTTCGCAGGAAGTGGGACTGGCTCTCGGAGCCCAGGCGGGAGAAAAGCGGTTGCGTGAAGTGGTTACGTCTGGAGGTTTCTCGCGTTTTCGCCGTGCCACGCAGACCCCATTTAATCTGATTTTCGAGGCGCGGCCTTAGGAACAAGGCTGATCGCGACCAAAGTTACGCGCGGCGCAGAATGAGGAGCGAAATTTCGGGCGGTACCCCGAGGCGCACCGGTGCTCCAACCGTGCCGATTCCACGGTTAACGTAGATGGATGCCATTCCGTTGGTGGCGTTCGAAACTTCAGAAACTTTCGGCGCTTCGTCGTAATTCTCACCGCGTGGATTTGCCACAGACGGAGCGAACCGCGGCCGTTGATAGAGCCCGGCTATGTAGTCGGTGATAAACCGCGCTGGGCTGAGGCGGTGATCCAGAATTTCGACCTGAATCTGGCCGCCGTGCGTATGGCCCGCAAGAGAAAGTTCGATGCCTAATTCTGCCGCGCGCGGAAACGAATTGGGATTGTGCGAAAGCAGGATATTAAGCATGTCTTGGCGCACCAACGAGTCGATGTTCGCCAGGGTTTGTCGTTTGTGTCCCTGAGTGGTTCGTTCACGCTGATAATCGACACCGATTAGACTAAACGATGCACCTTTGAAGGCAAGTTGCGCATTTTCCTGGCGCAACAGCTTCATGCCCAATTGCGCAAACAGGCTTTGCGCGGCGTTTTCCGCCCCAGCGTAAATTTCGTGATTGCCGTTGCAGCCCCATACCCCAAGTGGCGCGTGCAGCCGGCTCAATTCCTCGATGCAATCGGCCAGTGGGTCACTGGCGCTGGTGATAAAGTCCCCGGTGACCACCGCGAGCTGCGCGCCCAGTTCATTCGTCATATCCACCGCGCGACGCACTTGCGTGCGCGGCATGTAGCCGCTCAAATGAATATCGCTGAGCTGTGCGATCGACAATCCGTCCAGCGCGGGATCCAGGCCGGAGATGGGAATTTCCACGCGGCGAATCTGGTAATTCAGACGCTCTGCCGCATAACCGTACATCGCGCCCAGGAAAGGAGCGGCCCCAGCGGCGGCGGTGATCGTTCGAAAAAAGTATCGTCGTGAAGGGTCCGGGAGTTGTTCCACTGCGTCTGGCGTATCTGCAATGCCCGCAGTGTTCGAGCGTCCGGCAATCTCCGCCACCGGAAGGCGTTGCACTTTTTCGCGAACTCCGGACCATAAAAAATCGACGCCACGAACGAGCTTGACCGCGAGAAAAGCGAACAACGCACTAAAAAACCACAAGCCCACCAGAGCGGATGCGATGGTTCCACGCGGAATCAGATGACGGTGGTCCATTCGGACTCCGTCAACGAAAGCACTGATCACCAGAAAGACCATGGCCAGCCAAACGATACGCGCGGCCACGCGCATCCACTGACTGCGAAAGTCAGCGGTGGTGCGCCAGATAAGTTTGTGCCAGTAGCGTTGCGAAAAGAAAAAAAGCGACAGAATGCCGACTGCGATGATGAACCGCAGTACAAAAAAAGCCCAATTCACAGTAGGCCCACCTTGTTCACTAGCGTCGATTGTAGCACGTTGATTCTTAGCGCCTTATTGCACCTGCGAACCGTGTTTCAGGAGTAAGATGAGGCCGCCGGACCCGCACGCATTTAGTTAGATGCCAACCATCGGGTGGCGCTACGTGGTCCGTGCAGTATCAGGATCCAACTCGAGGCGGAGGGAAGATGAACAGAATAGGTTTGACCGGACTAGCCGTTTTAACCGTGGCGCTATTTGCGATGCCGTCGCTGGCCCAGGATGCGATGCAAAAAGGCGATAGCTCAAAAGCCACGCCGAGCGAATCGCAAATCGTCCTTGCGCAGTGGAATGAAATAGGCAAAAAGCTGATCGTGATGGCGGAAGATTTTCCGGAAGAAAAGTACGACTACAAACCCACACCGGCGGTGCGCAGCTTTGCGGAGCAGCTGCTGCACGCGGCCGGGTCAATGTACTACTTCACCAGCCCGGCGCAAGGGCAGACGCCTCCAGGCGAAGATCCCCCGCGCGCGAAGTACAAGACCAAGGCGGACGTTGTAGCTTACGTCAGGAAAGCCGTTGAGGATGGCGCCGCAGTGATCAAATCAAAAGCGGATAAGGGCATGAACGACCTCGTTACGGATCCCGAAACCAAACAGAAGACTCCCGTGTACGCGATGGCTTATGGCCTGATCGAACACTCTGGTGAACATTACGGCCAATTGGTGGTGTACTACCGCTTATCTGGACTCGTGCCGCCGGAATCGCGGCCCAAGAAATAATCAGAGACGCTAAAAGTTTCAGATCCTGGAGCGCGGCGACTCTGTCGCGCTCTTTTGTTGTCTAAGCTGGTGCTGGTGCTGCCGCTTTGACGGCGCCACCTTGCAGCAAGGCGGTCAATTGCGCGGCGTCGGCCGCCGGCGGCTGACAGGTTTGGCCCGAGCACACAAGTGCGAGAGGCTTATCGATTGGCAGATGTGGGATGGTTTCTCTTATCGTGCCGGCCAGATGAGAAATATCGGTATCCGCAGTCACCCGCAGCACCGCCTTGCCGAAGCGATAAACGCGCTGCGCAGCCAACTCTAGCGATTGGGCCACCCAATCGTCCTTTGGGCCCGTGACGACAACTTGCAGCGGGTGTTTGGAAAACAACGTGGCCGCAAGACCGTAGGTGGCCGCGAATAAACCGTACTGCGGCGCTACGCCGGCAAACGCTTCCAGAGTTTTTTGCGCAAGCTCACGATAGCGATCTTCGCCACTAAAAGCGTGCAGCCGCAGCAGTGCGATTGACGCCGCGGAATTTGCGCCCGGTGTCGGTGAATCCTGAAAGGGCTTGCGGCGCACGTCGAGCCCGCCCATGGGTGCGGCGTCAGTCGGTCGATCAAAAAATCCCCCGCTATCGGAATCGCCGTAACGCGCGATCGTCAGGTCCATCGTTTTTTTCGCGGCTTCAAAGTAACGCGACTCCAGCGTCATCTCATAGGCGTCCAGCAGCGCTAGCACCCCAAAAATTTGATCGTCAAGAGACCCATCGAGCGCCGGGCCGCCGAAGCGGTGACCGAACCCGCGGTTTTCGCTCCACACTTCCGCGAGCATACGATCCAGTGATTTTAGAGCAAAACGCCGCGAACTCTCCGCCACCAAGCCATCCAAGACGTTCGCGGCATCCAGATACGCAGAGACAAACATGGCGTTCCAGGAAACGTACATGGTTCTGTCGATGTACGGTGTGGGGCGGGGGAGCCGCGCCGCTAGCATCTTTTCTTTTGCCGCAGTAATTGTGGCGCGGACTGCGCTTTCCTCCAACTGCACTTGCGCGGCGATCTCGCCTGGTTCGCGTGCAATCCATAAGACATTTTTCGCGGGATTGTGATGCATCTCCCCGTGCGTTTCGACATCGTAGTAAAGCTCCATGATGCGAGCTTCGTCAGCGGGCAGGGCGCCGCGAAGTTCCTCCAGTGTCCAGGTAAAGTAGTCGCCATCATCATCCAGCGAAAAGTCCGCATCCTGACTCGCGTAAAAACCGCCCATTTCCTGATCGGATAGCGCTTCATTCACCCAGCTGATGATCCCTTCAGCGGTCTGGCGCAGCAGTGGATTTTGGGTCACCTGCCAGCCGTGCAGGTAATTGCGCAACAATTCCGAATTGTCGTAACTCATTTTTTCAAAATGCGGAACCAACCAGCGCTCATCCACGGAATAGCGGTGGAAACCGCCCGCTAATTGGTCGTACACACCTCCACGCGCCATCTTTTCCAGCGTGCTTTCCGCCATGGCCCGCAGATGTTTTTCTCCCCCTTGCTGAAACTGCTCCAGCACGAGATCGATGGCAGCTGCGTGCGGAAACTTAGGAGCCCGGCCGAAGCCGCCATTCTTGATATCGAACAGCTGAGTGATCGAAGAAATTTGCGCATCGATCACCGCTGCGTCGAACCGCGCCCGCGCGCCAGTAAACACTTCAGCCTGCGCCACAGCATCGGCTAAAGAATTGGCTGCGCGTTCCAATTCGGACCGCTTGCCGCGATACGATTCCGCTACTGCCAGAAGCAAGCGGCGAAATCCCGGCCGCCCCATCTGATCTTCGGGAGGGAAGTAGGTTCCCCCGAAAAACGGACGCCCATCCGGCAACAAAAATCCAGTGAGCGGCCAGCCGCCCTGCCCAGAGATGGAACTGATTGCCGATTGATAACGCGAATCCACGTCGGGGCGCTCGTCGCGGTCCACTTTCACAGCGATAAAATTCTCGCTGATGATTTTGGCGATAACGGGGTTCTCATAGGACTCGCGGTCAATGACGTGGCACCAGTGGCACCACACGGCCCCGATGTCGATCAATATAGGCTTATCGTCAGCTTTTGCGCGCTCGAATACCGCCTCACCCCATTCGTACCAATCAATCGGTTGATGCGCGGCGGAGCGCAGATACGGGCTAGCGGAGTTCTTAAGGCGGTTCTCGGAATTACTGGTCAATGGATTCCTCGTTTAGGAGAGCGCGAATTTTCGATGGTCGTGCGCTTACTGCACGGTGTCGCTGGAACCCAGGTCGCGCGGGTCGAGAGGTTTGCGTCCCGCGAATCCTTCATCCTGCCGGTGATAAAATCGGATGCGATCCTCGCCCAGCTTCCAGCACAGATAGACGTCCTGATTGTCGATAATCGCTGGAAAATCGAGAAGCCCGACGTCCAGGTCCTTAATCACACAACCGGTCTCGATAATTTGCGTGAGCGCGGAATTAAATGTTTCCGCAAGTTGATCGTGCTGCAAACGGACGGCCGCAAGTTTTTCGTATGGAACAATTACCCCACCCATCATAGCGATACGCGAAGCCACTGCCGACAAATCATTCTGCAGCCCCGCAAGTTTCTTCCGGCATCCCATGGCCTCCAGAAGTACCGGTTCTATCTCACGCCGGGCACGCTCCGCCTCGGTAAGGGTGAAGAGTCGCTTTGGCGGCTCTTGCGATTCGTCCTGATTGTTGTCGTCTTCTTCGTCAGCCATTGTGTTATGAATTTCCTGCGTTTGGGACTCTTAAGTCAGATGCCGCGCTGGCGGCCGTCTGTATCCGGGCACTTCTATTATATCGATCGATTCTACCGACTGGCGCGATGCTAACCCAAATGGGAGGCACAGTCGAGCACTTGGCGTTCATCTCCAATTACCTAACCTCCGATAAAAACCATCGAGCGCGACGGGGGACGAAAGTCCATTTCGTTGATCTGGTGGCCCTCCTCCTTTTCCATCACCACCGACCGAATGTAAATCCTGAGATCGTCTTCACTCGCGCCTTCTCGCAACAGCACACGCAAATCATGATCTTCTTTGCTGAATAAGCAGGTGCGAATTTTTCCGTCCGCCGTCAGACGGATGCGCGAACAGTGTCCGCAAAAAGGTTGGGTGACCGGAGCAATCAAACCGATTTCACCGGGTGTGCCATCGACGAATCGAAATTTGCTCGCTGTTTCACTGTAGTGGCTCGGGATCTGTTCGAGCGGCCACCGCGCATGGATGCGAGCAAAGATCTCGGCCGCCGGCACCACCGCACCCCGTGTCCAGTGCCGATCGCCATCGAGCGGCATGAACTCTATAAAGCGCATGATCAGCCCGCGCTCGCGCGCGAAGCCCGCGCAATTCTCAACTTCATCGTCGTTAATTCCACGCACCAATACCGCGTTGACTTTGGCCGGGGCAATAGGCGAGGCCTGCACCGCCGCGATACCATCCATCACCGAGGTAAACGATTTGGTGCGCGTGATGCGTTCGAAACGCTCGCGGTCCAGCGAATCGAGGCTGATATTGATGCGATGAAGTCCGGCGGCAATCAGTCCGGCGCACCGCTCTGCGAGATGGTGGCCGTTGGTGGTCATAGAGATGTCTTCGATGCCCAGATCGCGCAAGTGAGAAATGAACTGTTCCACTCCGGGCCGCACCATCGGCTCGCCGCCGGTGACGCGCATTTTTCGAATGCCCAGCTGCTGAAAAACACCGGCCAGGCGATACAGTTCGGGCCATGAAAGTAGTTTGTCCTGATGCGAGTAGTTTTCTGGATCCGCCGAACGGCAATACACGCAACGAAAGTTGCAGCGATCCGTGACCGAAATACGCAGATCGGTAATTTGCCGTCCGAATTTGTCTTGAAGTGTCATGAGCCGACGATGCTTGAATCCTTACAGAAACAAAAAACCCGATTCATTAGATGGAATCGGGCGCTGTCCGAAACGAATTCGAACTAGGGCTCCTTTCCAACTACCGGGAGGCTCGGGAGTTTCCACCCGAACCCTGAGCGGTTCAAATTCGCACGATGCCACCTCGCGACTCGAAACGCGTCGTCCCAGCCGCCTTTGGTTGTCTCTCCGGCAGGCAGCGGGGATCGGAGTTACTTCAACAAGTCTAGCCCCGTTGAGGGCGCGCCGCAATTCCGGTGTGATAGAGTTTGGCGCACGCCATGCGCATCTCCGTTTTAGGAGCCGCAGCGAGCGGCTCTCTCCTCGCAGAATTATTGAAGCTTCAAGGGCACGCCCCCGAGAATGCTGCCGGTCGAAATGCGCCGAGCCATTGTCGCCGGCGTGCGCAGTCATAGCGTGCGCACAAGGCACAAAACGGTCCGGCTTCGAAACTCAGAAGAAGACGACTAAGAAATCTAGAGTGCTCAACGAATTCAAAGCGATCGCCAGTAATGCGACAAGGCATTCGCGCAACAAAATCTGTTCCAGCAGTGCGGTTGCGGCTCTCGTAGGCCAGTGCCATACTTCTAATTCAAACCAGCAAAGAGTCTTTCGCAATTTGCTTCAGTTTTCTGAGGGGGCTTTATGGCGTTTCGGGACAAGTGGATGGAAAAGCGGGAAGCAACTCAGGCTTCCGCCAATGGTAATCGCAATATGTCGCAGATGCACTTCGCGCGTGCGGACGAAATTACCGAGGAGATGTCCTTCGTCGCCGGCCGCGAAAAACTCGATCCGGAACTGGTGCGCAGCGAAATCGCGCGGGGCCGCATGATCATCCCCGCTAACGTCCATCACCGCAATCTTGAGCCCATGGGCATCGGCATCGCTTCAAAATGCAAAATTAACGCCAATATCGGCAACTCCGCCACCACGTCGAACATTGACGAAGAGCTGAAAAAACTGCATCACGCGGTGCACTATGGTGCGGATACCGTGATGGACCTTTCTACCGGCGGCGACATTCCCACAATACGCAAAGCGATCATCGATGCATCGCCCGTGCCCGTAGGCACCGTGCCCGTATACGAAGCAATTTCCCGCGTGCGCCGGCCTGAAGACTTGACCATCGGATTGATGCTCGAAGTGATCGAAGAGCAAGCCGAGCAAGGTGTGGACTATATGACCATCCACGCCGGCGTTTTGCGCGAGCACGTACCGTTAGTGCGCAAGCGCATCACCGGCATCGTGAGCCGCGGCGGATCGCTGATGGCTCACTGGATGGAGCACCACAAAAAGCAAAATTTCCTTTACGAAAATATCGAGGACATCTGCAAGATTTTCAAAAAGCACGACGTCAGCTTTTCGTTTGGCGACGGTCTCCGGCCGGGCTGCATCGCAGATGCCAGCGATGAAGCTCAATTTGCCGAGTTGAAAGTGCTGGGCGAGTTGACCACCAAGGCTTGGGAACACAACGTTCAGGTCATGATCGAAGGACCCGGCCACGTTCCTCTCGACAAGATCAAGGAGCAGGTAGACAAGGAGATGGAATGGTGTCACGAGGCGCCGTTCTACACTCTCGGACCGTTGGTAATCGACATCGCTCCGGGCTACGACCACATCACCAGCGCCATTGGCGCGGCGATGATCGGCTGGCACGGCGCCTCAATGCTTTGTTATGTCACTCCCAAAGAACACCTCGGCCTGCCCAATCCCGAGGACGTCAAGCAAGGCGTCATCGCCTACAAAATCGCTGCTCATGCTGCCGACGTCGCTCGTCACCGTCCGGGTGCCCAGGATCGCGACGACGCCTTGAGCTACGCGCGATTCCTGTTCGACTGGAATAAGCAGTTCGAACTCTCGCTCGATCCGCCCACCGCGCGAGCCATGCACGACGAATCTCTGCCCGATGATTTTTACAAGGAAGCCAAATTCTGTTCCATGTGCGGGCCGAAGTTCTGCTCCATGAACATCACTCAGTTAGCCGATGCTGAAGGCGGCCACGACCAATCCGAGCGCAAACAGAAATTCGTTGAACTCCTGACCAAGGTTCAAGGTGCGAGGTAACGGTAAACAAATCATAGACTTGAAAATGGAGCACCGGTATCGCTGCCGGATATTCCTTCCCTTGGTGTCGCTCCGCGGTTACATCCTCAAACCCTCAACGCCGTTACTATTGGGAACCGTCAATCCTTTCCCTCAAAATTTCCGGTTCACCCGCCTGATAAAATAGTCCCAATAGTTTCCCTCGCCACATAAAGGTCGGATGCGGATGCCCAAGGTCGAAGTGGAAGTGGATCGCAACACGTGTATGAACGAAGACGCCACGGCGAAAAGTCTGCAGATCATGGTCGTGGACGACTCGCCCGTTTACCGCAAACTGGTGGAACATGCGCTGGAAGACGGACCCTATTCGCTGCTGTTCGCCAAAAGTGGCCGCGAAGCCCTGGAACTCTTCGCCCGGTACCTGCCCGCCATCGTGATTACCGACTGGATGATGCCAGATTTGTCCGGCCTGGACCTCTGTCAACGATTGCGAGCCGATGTACACCGCGGCTACACCTATATAATTTTGCTGACCAGCATCGCGGAAAAGGACAACGTCGTAAGAGGCTTAGCCGCTGGAGCGGACGACTACCTGACCAAGCCCTTCGATCCTGCGGAGTTACTTGCACGCATCGGAGTCGGGCGACGAATTATCGACCTGCATCGGCAGATCGATGCGAAGAACACGTTGCTGGAAGAAATGGCGCATTGCGACCCGCTGACTGGCCTGCCCAATCGTCGCGCCATTGAAGATTGGGCGGCTCGCCAGCTGCGCGGTGCAGCCCGGCATGGCTTTCCCTACTGGGTAGTCTTGGTGGACCTGGATTCGTTCAAGAGTGTCAACGATACGTACGGGCACGAGGGTGGCGACGCGCTGCTTCAAAAATTCGCCGAAATTCTCAAGACTGTAATTCGCGCTTCGGATATCTGTGGACGGCTGGGAGGAGACGAATTCCTCCTGGTAATTACTCACGTGGAAGTAGAGTCCATCTACAAAACGGTGGAACGTTTCCGCGAAAAGCTGGCCCAGGAAAAATTTGAGATCGGCGCGCTACAGTTGTCGATTACCGCAAGCTTTGGTATCGCGGGATTTCACGGCAAGGAGATTCTGGACTTCAATACCATGGTGCGACGCGCGGACAAAGCCCTCTATGCCGCCAAACGAGCCGGCCGCAACCTCGTGAAAATCGAACCCGAGCAAGATTTACAATCCTGACAAAAACTATGTGTTTGCGAGGTCGCCGGGGAACAAACCTGGAGCTATCTGCCGTGCTTCCTCCTTCGATTCTCAGGGAACATCCAATATGCTTGCTGTGGAGGTCCATCCATGGCGTTTTTATGCGTCGCTGCTGCTGCTGAGATTCCACCCGGGCAAGTCAGAGAAGTCCGTTTGGGAGACGAAACCATCGCGGTTGCCAACGTCGGCGGCCACTTTTACGCCATCAGCAACACCTGTCTACATCGCGGAGGTCCGCTAGGACAGGGTGTATTGGACGGCAAAACACTGATCTGCCCCTGGCATGGGTGGAGTTTCGATGTGACCAATGGAAATCTCAGCCACAATCAAGCTGGGGGGGTAGCCTGTTATGTCGTTGAGGTACGTGATGAAAACCTGTTTGTAGACTTGGCCCCTTCGTCACAAGAACCCTAAGTTACACAAACTAGGTACTATACGTTACCGGACCACCTTGGTTTAGCGCAAATCAACCCTTCACGCCGTCTCCGTGCCTCCTGATTCCGGCTAACCCTCATATTTTGTTTCGTATTTTGCTTCGTGCCGTGTATATTGCTGCCGACTCAAGCCTCCATGGCTATTCCGACCGCGCAACGACACTACTGGATTTTTGGCGCCGACCCCCATCACTACCACTGGGATACCCTCTTCGTTAAGGGTAAAGAGATGTGGCACGGTGCTGGGTCCAAACCCGACGCCATCCGCGCTCTGAAACAGGTGCGCAAGGGCGACCGCGTCCTCTGCTATCACTCGGCGCCGGAGCGCTCTCTCTATTCCATTGCTGAAATTACTCGCGACCCGTACCCGGACCCGCACGACCGCAAAGAGAAGAATCTGGTCGCCGATTTGCGTGCTTTCGATAAATTGCCCCGGCAGGTCACTTTGGCGGACCTGCGTGCCAATACCGCTCTGAAAAAAGTCAAACTGCTGAAAAACGTTAGGTTGGTAGTCTCGGCCATTACTGAAGCGGAGTATCAGGAGATTTTGCGCATGGCCGGAATTGTTCCCACGCCCGGGATTCCACTGCCCTGACCGATCTGTCTGCCGCATCGACTATCGTTCGAAATTTCTGGGTTGAAGAGTGCCGCTATTGATCCGCTGGATTTTACTGTTCTTAGGTTGTGCCGCCTTCATGACCGCTTTACTAAAAATTGTGAATCAGGATTCGTGGTTGCAAGGTGTTCCCTCCGGAAGGACCCGCGTGCTCGATCTGAGTTACGCGATCAATGACCAACTGGTGCCGTGGCCGGGCGACGATAAATACTTCGAAGCTAAGGTCAACGCCACAGTAGAGAAGAACGGTTATTTCACGCGCAGCTTCTGGATGCTGGAGCACTACGGGACACATCTGGACGCGCCCGTGCACTTTCCGCCCGGAAAGGCGACCGTCGATCAAATTCCCGCCAACAATTTCTTCGGACCGGCGGTCGTGCTGGACGTCCGAGCCGACGCGGCCAAGGACGCGGATTTTCGTTTGCCCGTGGAGCGCATCACGCAGTGGGAGAGCAAGCACGGAACTGTGCCCGGCGGGGCTATCGTATTGCTTCGAACCGGATGGGCTTCGCGCTGGCCGGACGCCAAAAAATACCGCAATCAGGACGCCCAAGGAAAAATGCACTTCCCCGGATTTTCCGCGGAAGCCGCCAAAGTTTTGGTCGAACACGGAGCGAGCGGCTTGGGCTGCGATACGCTGAGCGCGGACTACGGTGCATCAGAGGATTTCGAGGTACACCACGTGGCCCTCGGAGCGGGACTCTATCATCTCGAAAATCTATCGGACTTAGGTGCATTACCGGAAGCCGGAGCCTTCTTGGTGGTCGCGCCGATCAAGCTCGAGGGTGGTTCAGGCGGCCCCGTTCGTGTTTTCGCCTTGCTGCCGCAATAATCCCCGGATTCAGCAACATTTTTGACGTTTTGTACGTCTGAGGAAGAGAGTCCTCCACGGGGTGGGTTAGGTTCATGAAAAAAAGTCTGTTTCGCAGCGTGGTGCTGCTCGCCGTGTGCGCAGTCTGGTCGGATGCCGGCACTGCTCCCTGTTATGCACAAGATTTTCCTGTGGCGTCGCGCACCCTCAAAAACGGAATGAGAGTTCTGGTGCAAAGCGATCACAGCATTCCAAACGTTGCGATGTATATCTTCTACCGCATCGGTTCGCGCAACGAGCGGCCTGGCACCACGGGCATCTCCCATTTTTTCGAACACATGATGTTCAACGGTGCGAAAAAATACGGCCCCGGCGAGCTCGACAAAGTGATGGAGAGCAACGGCGGTTCGAATAACGCCTACACGACGCAGAACGTGACCGTGTATCAGGATTGGTTTCCAAAATCAGCTATGCCGCTCATCTTCGATATCGAAGCTGACCGTATACAGAATCTGAGATTCGATCCCAAGAAGATCAATTCAGAGCGCGAGGTTGTCGCTTCCGAACGCCGTTTGAGCGTGGAAAACGAAAACGGCGGGATCCTGGACGAACAATTGTGGGCCACGGCATTCATCGCCCATCCCTATCAGTGGCCGGTCATCGGCTGGATGAGCGACATCGAGCATTGGACCATCGATGATCTCAAGCATCATTTCGAAATGGGCTACTCACCGAGCAACGCCACCATGGTCGTCGTGGGTGACGTTACGCCCGAAGAAGTTTTTCAGTTGTGCGAAGAAACCATCGAGCCCATCCCTTCGCACACTCCTCCCCCCCCGGTGACTACCGTGGAACCGCCGCAGCTTGGGGAACGCAGACTGGTGGTGCACAAGCAAGCGGAGTTGCCCTTGCTGCTGATCGGCTATCATGTGCCGCAAACCAATAACCCCGATTTCTACGCCACCAACATTCTCCGTACGATTTTGTTCCAAGGCGAAAGTTCGCGCATGTACCGCCGGCTGGTCGACAACGATCAGATCGCCTTGGACGTCTCTTCCTCTTTGCAGCCTGCATTCGACCCCACGCTGGCCATTGTAATCGCGCAGCCCAAGCAAGGTGTTGAGCCAGAAAAATGCGAGAAGGAAATCTACGAAGAATTGGGACGCGTCAAGACCGATTTGATCAGCGACCAGGAGCTGGAAAAGGCAAAAAACATTCGTCTGATGGAATTCTATCAGCAGATGCGCACCCTCAATGGCCGCGCCAATACCATTGGCACTTATGAGGTCTTCACCGGCGATTATCGAAAACTTTTCGACGCTGCGAAAAACTATGCGGCCGTCACCAAGGAAGACGTTCAGCGTGTCGCCAAAGAATATTTTGGCGCAAATAATCGCACGGTGGCGACCCTCCTTCCCGAAAATCAGAAAACGGACAAACCATGAATGTCCCCACGCGCGGCTATAG
>DATCOK010000102.1:0-2176 GCA_036564765.1 Candidatus Acidiferrum sp.
CCTCTTCACTGCGCTCCACGTTGCTCCCGAGCACGCCGATCACGCGAATCCCCAGCCGCCGCAGCGCATCCACGTGCGCCTTTCCCACGAATCCGGCTCCAATTAAAATCGCCGATGCTTTCGTCACCACATCCTCCAAAATTTCTGCAATTCATTACGCGGAAGCAGAGAATTTTGCCAAAAGTTTACCCCGTCGTTCGAACGCGCATTCGAACCGGTGCGCCGTTCGAATCATATCTCCAATTTTTACGTACACATCATTCGAACGCCGCGTGCAAAAACCTCAAGTAAAACTTTAAATGTCGGAGCGCCGACATCATTTTTATTTCAGTACTTAGCGGTACTAGTAATAGTCAGTAACCAGCCACGAGTGCCGTAAGGTCAGTGTTTTGTTGAAAACGTTTCCGGAGGGTCCAGGTAAACTTGTTTCCAGAAAATTTCTTCGGAAATTTCACCCTTCGCAAATTGTTCCGCGGCGTCTTGAGCTACCGCCGCTAGCCCGCCGTCCGCCGAATCGAAGATCACCACCACGCCATCCGTGGTGTTTCCCGCACCGGACGCTTGCGTTGCAGCTTGCTTGAATAGCGCCGCCGCAAAATTCAATTTCGCCCGCGCGTTCGTCTCTTTAGCGTCCTGGCTCACCGGCTGCACGGTATAAATCTTCACCGTCTTGCCTTTCAACTTTTCCCAATCGCCGGGAAAAACGCTGTTTTCCCCGCGTGCCACGCGAAACGCTGCAGGTTTCGCCGCATCTCCCGCGTCCTGCAAACGCTCCGCAATCAATTGCGGCAAGTCCAGCGCGCTTTTCCGGATGTACCCGCGAGATACGCCGGAAATTTGCACGTGCACCCATTCGCCCTCGCCATCGAGAAATTCAAACTCGTCATTCGCCGCCGCTTTGAAAAGCACGCGGCTATCCTCGCCTTTTTGCGCCAGCACCGGCGTTCCCGCGCGTTTCACCGCCACCAGGTTGAGCGGATGCGCCTGATTTTTCTTCACATCCTCCAGGCCCCGCACCTCCGTGCTTAAACTACGCATCCGCTTTTCCGCCGCTTCGCGCTCCCCACGCAATCGGTTTAGTTCCTCGCTGCCTTCGGGCGGCGCGACAGCATTTCCAGAACCCGGCGAAATATTTAGCCCGCCGCCCAAATTTATTTTTGGTGTGGGCGCCGAAATTTCGGAGGTCGCGAGAGATCGCGCCGTTCCCGGCGCGGGCTTATTTCCAAATTTCTCATCGAGCCGGTCGAGCAGATCCAGTTCCAGCCGTCCATTCGACGGTAAAACCTGGTAGCCCGATTTCGTCGGATCTTTATCCGCATACCAGGCGGTAATTTTCGCGCTCGCCTGCACAATCGTTGCGCCGGAAGTTCCCGGCAAGACTTCAATCGAAAATTGATAGAACGCGCGCTCATAACGTTCCAGCGGGTGCTGCGGCGTGCCCACAAATCCCTCCACGATCGGCAACTTCTGTCCGGCATACGCCTGCAACTCTTTCAGCGCCTGCTCCACTTCAGCTTTCGGTTTCGCGAAGGTGCGCGCGTATGGCACCGCTTGCCCGCGCGCGCACACCAACGCCAGCAACCCGATCGTTGCGGAAAAAATAATTTTTAGAATATTTACGCGCGGAAAAACAATTCCAGCCGTCACGGCAACGCTTCCAGTTGCTCGATCGGTAGCCAACCGCGCTGTCCGTCCGGCGTTTCCACTCCATACCAGTGCGGGGTCACAATCACGAGCACCACTTCCGTGAACGCCGGCAGCGTCACCACCTTCGCCGAAGATTGAAACGGCGCCGCTTTCAAATCCGTCCCTGGCGCCTTTACGCGACGCTCCACCTCGTGCCGCAACTCGCTTAACCGTCCTTCCAGGTCCTTCACCGAAGTTTGCGTGGATGCCAGCAAGGTACTTTCGTCTTCCTTCTTGCGAATGATCGTCTGCTTCACCAGATCCGCGCTGTCGCGGCGGCGCTTCACGTCCGCCGCGGCCTGCTCCTCCAGTTGAATGGCCTGCAAATGCTCCTGAATGGCCTTAAACTCGCTCGACTCCACCGTTCCGTCCGACGGATGCACGGCGCGGTGCGCCGTCTCGACGAACAGCGCATCAATCTGCACACGTGTTCTCTGCCCGGTGATTGGAACCACCACGTAGCGCACCGCGATCGTGCCCATATCGGTGC
>DATCOK010000103.1:0-9293 GCA_036564765.1 Candidatus Acidiferrum sp.
GTTCTCAAAGTGGATGCCAATGATTTGAAGGCCATTCCTCTCGGCGATTCTTCCAAGGTGCAAGTCGGCGATCTGGCCTTTGCCATCGGCGACCCCTTTGGCGTGGGCCAGACGGTGACCATGGGAATCGTCAGCGCCACCAGCCGCGCCAATCTTGGCATTGAAGACTACGAAGACTTCATTCAGACCGATGCGGCCATCAATCCGGGAAATTCCGGCGGCGCGCTGATCGACGCTCGCGGGGAACTGATCGGCATCAATACCGCGATTCTTTCCGGCAGTGGCGGGAATCAAGGCGTGGGTTTTGCGATTCCCATCAACCTCGCGAAGCGTGTAATGGATCAGATCGTCGACCACGGCCACGTGGTGCGCGGCTTCCTCGGCGCGACGATTCAGGACGTTTCTCCGACCATGTCAAAGGCGCTCGGCATGACCGATTCGAACGGCGTGCTCATCGGTGACGTGACCGCAAAGGGCCCTGCCGCGCAAGCGGGCGTTAAGCCGGGCGACGTGGTTCTCAAAATCAACGGACGCGCAGTGGATAACGCTTCCTCTCTGCGCCTGCAGGTTTCACAGAGCGATCCAGGCACAATTGTGCCGCTAACCGTTCGTCGCGGCAACAGCACCTTGGACCTCTCAGTGAAACTGGGTGAACTGCCTGCCGACCACGAGAAGACTGCGGACAATAACTCCGAGGAGGGCACGTTGCAGGGCCTGCAAGTGGAACCGCTGACACCCGCGTCTCGCCAGCAGCTTCATGCCGGAGAAGACACCCACGGTGTGGTTATTTCGCAAGTGGATCCCGGCGGCGCTGCTGCTGCTGCGGGAATTCGCGAAGGCGACATCGTCGAGGAAGTGAATCACCAAGCAATCAACGGCGTCAGCGATTTCGAACAAGCGATGCGCGGCGCCGGCAATCAGCCCATCCTGATGCGTATCCAGCGTGACGGCACCGGATTGTTCGTGGCTATCGCGTCTCACTAAGGTTGTCCCAGCCAACACCGCGGTGCGGTGTTGCAAGAGCGGGCGGTGGGTTACCCACCGTCCGCTCTTTTTTTTCCAGGCTCTACCTAAGTAAATACTCGTCCATTTTTTACGTTACGTGCCTCTTGCCCGCGCTTCCGCTGAGATGAAGGCGTTCTTCAAGATTCAAAAATAGCGAGAGAAATACAGAGCTACGCTGTGGCATGCCGCACGCGCGGCGCGGCGGGAGTTTGCGGGCCGAAGGACGATTGAGGTTGGGGTTGCGGATCTTGTTTGGCTTCGATCTTGGAGAAAATTCTCGCGACGAACAACATGGCTGTGAAGGTAGTGATAAGCAGCATGGCCTGACGCCAGCCGCTCAGCATAGTGGCATTGCCCATCAGCGTCAGTCCCGCGAAGCAGAACAGCAGGTGAGCGCAGAAGACTTGCAGTGAACTCTGACCCATCATGACCAGCGGCCGGATGGCCAGCGGTTTCAGAAACCGCTGAAAATATATCAGCACCGTTGCGCCAGAAGCGAAATTCAGCAGACGCAACGGCCCTAGGTGCCATTTGTCAAAAAGGGACTCGATCACCCCGAGCGAATATCCGTGCGAAATGGCTTGGCGCATGACGAAGAAAGCGCACACTACAGCGGCGGCTGGAATGATTGCTTTTCTTGCCCACGTCTCGACCGGCAAGTCGTTCTTGGCCCAGCGCACCCCGAACCAGATGCCGGTAATCCACAATAATTGCCAGGCCCACAAATCAAAGGAGCCCATTTCATTCAGCGGGATGCGTGTGGGAATGATGCGCATCATGAATTCGTGCTCGAAACTGCGGAATCCAAACTGCGCTAGTCCCCAAAAAATAAGGGCGGTCCACAAAATTGGTTTCCAACCCATTTTTCGCGCCAGCAACAACGCCGCGGAAGTGAACACCAGAAAAATAATATACATCGGAAGAATATCGAGCAGCGGCGGGCGATAAAT
Source organism: Candidatus Acidiferrum sp. (assembly GCA_036564765.1). GTDB lineage: Bacteria > Acidobacteriota > Terriglobia > Acidiferrales > UBA7541 > Acidiferrum. The sequence goes on from DATCOK010000103.1 coordinate 1,956, forward strand.
CAGCAAGGCCGCTTCGGTGACTGCGCGCTGTCCTCCGGCCATGAAATAAAAGTCGAGAAGGTTGTGCAGCCCGGGCCGATTGCCGCGAGAAGCGATCGGGATGGCTACTACGAATACGAAGGCCAACAGCAGGGCGTGGTAGCCGTATAGTCGCAGCGTGCGTAGCCACAACTTCTTGGTCACCGAGCCGTAGCCTTCGCGCTCGGCCATGCGCGAATAGATTCTGCCGGTGAACAGCGCGGAAAGAAAAATGAAGCCCTCAGCCGCAGAGATGAATCCAAAAGGCTGGTTGACGTAGTTGCTGGCGCCGGTCGGCAGGTGCGTCAGCGTGATCCACACGAGCATCAGCCCGCGTATGGCGTCGAGTTCCAGGCGGCGTCCCATTCGTCTTGTGGGTTAGATACGCGTTCCGCGCCAACGGTTTCTAACTATCTTCCTGTACGCGGTGGTTGGTCGACTAGAGTGCGATGAAGTGTGAATAGGGAGGCGACGAAACGCCGGACCGCGTCTCATTCATGCTAAAGTTGAATTTCCGGGGAAACTTTTTGCCAACTTCCGTCCGCAAAATACTCCTTGTAGTTTGTTTGTGTGCCCTCGGTAACGTCTCTGCCGCCGCCAAAACCCATGAGACCGGATTCCTCGACCGAACCATCAAGATGCAGGGCGGTGTGTACAAGTACCAGGTCTATGTGCCGGACAACTGGAACCCGCGTCTCAAGTGGCCGATCGTCTTGTTTCTGCACGGCGCCGGCGAACGCGCCGATGATGGCATGGAGCAAACGGACATCGGCATCGGCACCGCCATTCGAGTGGATCGCACCCGCTTTCCGGCCATCGTAGTCATGCCGCAATGCCACAAGAATCTCTGGTGGATCGAGCCACCCATGCAGGATCTGGCTATCGCCACCCTCGAGGCAGCAGCGAAAGAATTCCACGGCGATCCGCAGCGCACCTACCTGACCGGCCTTTCCATGGGCGGTTACGGCGCGTGGCGTCTAGCGGAAAAATATCCCGGACGTTGGGCTGCAATGATCGTCATCTGCGGCGGCTTGCGTCCGCCTGCTGGGACGCTAAAAACCCATCCGGAGTTGGCCGCATGGACACCCGCGGACGAGCCGAAGAGCTATGCGGAGGCCGCCGCCAAAATTGGCAAGGTTCCCGTGTGGATTTTTCACGGGCGTGACGACGACATCGTCCCGGTCACCGAATCGCAGCGCATGGCCGCCGCGATGAGGCAGGTCGGGGCCGAGGTGCACTACACCGAATATCCCGGCGTCCGCCACGTCTCGTGGGACAAGGCCTACGACGAGCCGAAACTATTCACCTGGTTTTTCTCGAAGATGCTGCCGACTAAATCGAAGTACTGACCAAACCCAAACCTTTCGTGGCCGCTGCATCCTCTATCGCATGCGCCGTAGAATTGTGGCTTAATGAGACGGCTACCCGGCCTGGAGTAATGAAATGCCTCCCCTAACTTCGCCACATGCCATCAATATCAGCGACCTGCGGCGCATCGCCAAGCGCCGCCTGCCTGCCGTGGTGTTCGACTATCTCGATGGCGGCGCCGAGGGCGAAGTGACGCTGCGCGAAAATTGCCGCATTTTTGACGACGTTACCTTTCGCCCGCGTCACGCCGTGGCGTTTCCCAGCTGCGATCTGCGCACCACGGTGCTCGGCCATGAGCTTTCTATGCCCGCCATGCTCGCGCCCGTCGGCTACAGCCGCCTCATGCATCCCGGGGGGGAAGTAGCCGCGGCGCGCGCGGCCGGCAAAGCAGGCACGGGCTACACGCTATCGACAATTTCCGGACATAAGTTGGAAGATGTACGTGTCGCTACGAAAGGCCCGGTCTGGTACCAGCTTTATCTGATGGGCGGACGCGCTGCCGCGGAGGGCTCGATCGATCGCGCGCGCAATGCGGGGTTCACGGCGCTGGCCATTACCATCGACACGCCAGTAAGCGGCATCCGCGAGCGCGACCCACGCAACGGTATGACCGAACTCCTCAATCCCGGGCTGCTCAAGAAAATTCCCTACGCTGAACAGTTCGTCACGCATCCGGGCTGGCTGTTGTCATTCTTGCGCGACGGGGGCGTGCCGCCGCTCTACAACGTCGTGCTACCCGGGCAGGGACCGATGCCGTTGACGGACATCAGCCGCGCGCTGGCTGCTTCCGTCGTGACCTGGGAAGATCTCGCCTGGATCCGCAAACATTGGAACGGCCCCATCGTGGTGAAGGGCGTGCTCACCGGTGACGACGGCCGACGCGCCGTCGATGAAGGTGCCGCTGCAATCGTCGTTTCGAATCACGGTGGACGTCAACTCGATTGCGTTTCCGCGACGCTGCGCGTTTTGCCCGAAGTGGTGGCCGCGGTGAACGGCCAGGTGGAAGTCTTGATGGACGGCGGAGTGCGTCGCGGCACCGATATCGTGAAAGCCGTGTGCCTGGGTGCCCGCGCCGTCCTTTGCGGCCGCGCCTACGCCTACGGGCTAGCAGCGGCAGGAGAAGCCGGCGTCGCTCGCGCGCTGGAAATTTTGCGCGAAGACGTGAAGCGCACCCTGGTGTTACTCGGCTGCCCGAGTGTTGCGGCGCTCGATTCTTCCTACGTGCGCATCCCCCGAGGGTGGGAGCCGCTACCCAACTGAATCCCGAAACGCGTTGTGTTATATCCGGCGGCTCGCTTCTTAGTGAACGAAGTTCAACCCGTGCGGAATGAATTGCGGGAAGACGTAGGCGTACAGCATCACGATTACTCCAATGATGGCTGCCAGCGCCACGGAGTGCCAGAACACAAAGCGGAAGATGGAGCCTTCGTTGCCAACCTGATTGGTGGCCGCGGTGGCTATACAGATCGATTGCGCGTCGATCATCTTGCCCATCACGCCGCCGGCGCTGTTCGTCGCGCACATTAAGATCGGGCTCAAATTCAGTTGCTGCGCAGTGATGCGCTGCAGACCGCCGAAAATCGCGTTGGAGGCAGTGTCGCTGCCGGTCAGCGCCACGCCTAACCAGCCAATGTACGCGCCGAAAAAGGGAAAGAACCAGCCGGTGCGCGTGAATGCCAGCCCCAGTACTGCGTCCATGCCCGAATAGCGCGTGACGTAGCCCAGCCCCAACATGCACGTCATGGCGATCACGGCGAATCTCAAACGATGCAAGGTGCGTCCGAAAATCTGAACGATGTGTCCGGGCTTCAAACCCAAAAATAATCCAGAGACCAATGCGGCCAGAAAACATCCCGTTCCCGTGGCCGACAGCCAGTTGAAATCGAATTTGGCGTTCTCGGCGGTGGGCTTGCTGACTACCGGATGGGAGCGGAAGACCGCCTGATGCAGATAAGGTACAGCCCAGCCGCCGGTTTTGAACGCTGGAGTGGTGGCCTTCCCCATGGCCGTCTTAATGGTTGGCAGTCCCCACAGCAGAACGAACAGAGACAAGAGCGCGAAGGGCATCCAGGCTCGGGCTAATTGTCCCGGAGTATGGACCACGGCGACTTCGCCGCGTTTTACCTTGGCAGAGTCTTCGTCGCGCTCGTCCTCAAAGCGCCAGATACGCTTGGGCTGCCACACCCGTAGGAACAATAAGGTGGCCATGATGGAAGCCGACCCCGCCGCGATGTCCACAAGGTTGCTGTCCACATGGTTGGACCAGAAATATTGCACGCCCGCGAACGACAAACCGACTACGGCGATAGCCGGCAATACTTCAAAGGTCTCCGACCAGTTCACGAATGTCCGCACTAGCCAGAACGGCACGATGATCGCCGTCCACGGCAAAATTCTTCCGACCATCGCGCTAAGGTCAGACTCTGGAAGGGAAGTGACCGCCGCCAATGTGTGCACCGGCGTTCCGATGGAGCCCCACGCTACCGGCGCGGTGTTGGCGATGAGATTCAGAACCGCGGCCTGAAACGGTTTAAAGCCCAAGCCGATCATGAAGGCCCCCGCGATGGCCACGGGAGCGCCGAAACCGGCCGCGCCTTCGAGAAACGCGCCAAAAGAAAAAGCCACCAGCAGGACCTGGAGGCGGCGGTCAGGCGTAATCGCCGCGATGGAGAGCTTCATGATTTCGAATTGCCCGGTGTCGACGGAAATGTCGTAGAGAAAGACCGCGGCGATCACGATCCACACAATTTTCAGCAATCCAAACGCGCCGCCGTAAAGAAAACTGGTTACGGCCAACCGCGCTGGCATGCCAAAAACTGCGATAGCCACAGCAATGGCTGTGGCAGCTCCGGCGATGGCGCAGAGGTGAGGTTGTACTTTAAAACCGGCGAGCAGTGTCAGCAGCACCAGAATCGGCAGCGCCGCAATCAGCGTCGAAAGCCACCAATGACCGATGGGGTCATAGACTTGATTCCAGGTCACCAGGGCCTCCAAAAGGTGGACTGGCTCGCGTGCGCCGCGCGCCGGGGATAGGCGTTTCAAACTGCAACATTGGCGCTAGTGACATAATCGCGCTAACTTCGGCTTGTCAAGCGCGATTTGTGGACGGAGCCCGCGCGGTCTTAATCCTTACGAGAAATTCAAATTGCTGTCGCATTGCCTGGGGCCGATGCGAGACACTGGCTGTTAATCCAATCAGGAGGCATTTGATGCCGAAAATTACTCCCTTCTTGTGGTTCGATACCCAAGCGGAAGAAGCCGCGAATTTTTATGTATCGGTCTTCAAGAATTCCAAGATCGTGAAGGTCACTCGTTACGGCGACGTGGCCCCGGCCTGAAAGGCACGGCGATGATCGTGCACTTCCTGCTCGACGATCAGGAATTTATCGCGCTAAACGGCGGACCGCGCTTCAAGTTCACCGAGGCTATCTCCTTCACGGTGGGTTGCAAGTCTCAGGAAGAGGTCGACCACTACTGGTCCAAATTGACAGCGGACGGCGGACAAGAAAGCCAGTGTGCCTGGCTCAAGGATAAATATGGCTTGTCATGGCAAATCGTCCCGGACGCTCTGCCGCGACTGATAGGCGATTCCGATCCCAAGAAAGCTAAGCGTGCCACGGAAGCCATGCTGAAGATGAGAAAAATTGACATTGCCGCGCTGCAAAAGGCGCACGATCAGGAGTAGTCGCGATTTGTAGGAGAAGGCCGAGGGACCCAGCACTGCGCCTATCCAGCGCGCCACAGTCCGCGCAGGCGAAAAATTACGGCTGGGTCGGCCGGCGGGGCAGGGCATTCGAACGGTCAATGACCCACTGCGGAAACACCGGCTGGTCACGCGGTATGATTCCGCGCGTGATGGCCCAGTGCTCGAGCCAGCTTCCGCCTTCTTGCCCCACGAAGTCGTCGGGCAGACTGTACGCGGGATCTCCCAGCGCCTCATCCAGGGTAATGAATTTGTAGCCGCGTTTGCGCAGCAGATCGAGCAGTTGGCCGATGTGCTCGGCTTCCATCCAGTTTCCGTGCAGCAATAAAATTTGAGCCGGCTCGTAACCCAGCAGCCTGACCGAGAATTTCTCAAAATAATCGAACACGTCCGTGGTGTGCGACAGGTAGGAGTCGACCAGCTTGCGTTGCAAATCCGTGTCGCCGCGCCGCCGCGCATCTTCGTAGACCCCGCCATACATCCAGTCCCAGCCGTCCATGGTGATCGGCGCAATGCAATAACCGCGGTTTACGAGGAATGATTCGGCCTCGCGCCGCGTCTGCAGATCGCGTCCGGTATCGAGATACGGATGCCGCAGGTAACGCACCTTCATGTTGTGCTCGGCCATCAACATGCGGGTCACCGTTTCACCGCGGATCACGTCCTCTTCCCATTCCAGCAGGCTTACGCGATTCATGGAAGTATGCGCGAAGGTGTGATTGCCGAGCTCGAACCCGAGATCGCCCCACATTTTTAGCGCTGCAATGCGGTCGTCCACCTCGCCAAACTTGTACAATTTCTTTTCATTCACGAAGCCCACCGCCGGAACACCTTGGTCATGCAGCGTCTTCAGCAGCTTCGCGGTCATCTCCTTGATTTCCGCGCCGGTCATGAAATTCGCCGAAGCCGCGGGGAGGTCGTCGATGGTGATGACGATCCGCCGCTGCGGCGTGTTTTGTGCCCGCACCGGAGAGGCAGCAAAGCAGGAGCACAGCAGCAGTGCTGCCGCCACGCACTTTGATCTAATTTTTAGACCGGTCACGATAGCCTCCCCGGCGTGAACAGCGCGGTCATCTCCATCACGTCCCGATAATAATCTTTCTGTTTCAACTGTGACGCGGCCTCTTCGTCGATGATAGCCGTCGCGTCCGCATGCCATTGCAGCGCCGAAGCGGTAACTGACGAAGTGATCGGCCCCTCGATGGCGTTGGCCACCGAGGCCGCTTTGGAGGCTCCGCTCGCCAGCATCAGCACTCGCCGGCTCGCGAGAATACTGCCGATACCCATGGTAATGGCGCAGCGTGGCACCGTTTCACCGGGGCGGAAGAATTTGCGGTTGTCATCCACGGTGGCTTTGCTCAACACCTTCAAGCGCGTCTTCGAAGCGAAGCTGGAGGTCGGTTCATTGAAGCCAATGTGCCCGTTGCGCCCGATCCCCAGAATCTGCAGATCGATTCCCCCGGCGCCCTGAATCTCTTCTTCATACCACGCGCAATATTTTTCGTAGTCTCCGGTAATGGTTCCATCCGGAATATGAATGTTCCGTGCGTCCACATTCACTTTTGAAAAAAAGTGTTCCAGCATGAAGTGATGGAAGCTTTGCGGATGGTGCGATGAAATTCCCAAGTATTCGTCGAGATTAAAAGTGATCACTCGGGAAAAGTCCAGCTCATCCCCCCGATGCATGCGCGCCAGTTCGGCGTAAACTCCGGTCATGGTGTTACCGGTCGCGAGCCCCAGGCGAATCGCAGGATTCTGACGCACCGCGCTCGCCACGATGCGCGCCGCCTCGCGACTCACTTCGTCGTAGTTCGACTTGAGCAGAACTAACATTCCTCAAAGCCCGCCTGTCGCTGGATTACCTTGCTTGTTATTTTCGTCGGCATTTTCGCGCAACGCCGCTCTTGCCATTTTCACTTTTCTGCGCCATTCTCTGCTTCGCGGTTCCGATAGACTACAACATCTACGCCGCGATTTGTTGTATCCTCCATCGCTAAAACGATTTAAAGACCGCGGCGCCGGCCGGCAATTTTCTCCAGCGTCAGGAAATTTCTCCACGAGCAGCAAGTGAACGCAACAGGGAGACCACACACCGCATGGCGCTGACCGCTACCGACTGGATCGTAATCGCGGCCTACCTGCTCCTCAATCTGCTCATCAGTCTCTACTACCGCCGGCGCTCCTCGGGCAGCACCGAGGAATTCTTCGTCTCCGGCCGGAATGTTTCCTGGTGGCTCGCCGGCACCTCC
>DATCOK010000104.1:0-2207 GCA_036564765.1 Candidatus Acidiferrum sp.
CCCGCCGCAACCGCGCCAGGCACTGTGCTAGGCACCGTCGGCTACATGTCTCCGGAACAAGTCCGCGGCGAAGTCGTCGATCACCGTTCCGACATCTTCAGTCTCGGCGCCATTCTGTACGAAATTATTTCCGGCGCCCGCGCCTTCAAGGGCGACTCGAGCGTTGAAACTATGAACGCCATTCTGAAAGAAGACCCGCCGGAGCTCGACCCGCTGCAAACAAAAATCTCTCCGGCCTTCAATCGCATCATTCGCCACTGCCTGGAAAAGAACCCCAATAACCGGTTTCAGTCGGCTCGCGATCTCGGCTTTGCTCTGGGCGCGCTGTCGGACACGAATTCTTCCGCGGCCTTGGGCGTGAAGCCTGATGTTTCCTCGCGGTGGCTGCTGCCTGCAGCCATCGGTCTTGCGGCGCTGGCAATCTTGTCGCTGCTCTTATTTCAATTTCGCCGCGCACCTCAACAAGCTGCCGAGCGGCTGGAATTTTCCATCGCCCTCGGACAGGAAGCCACACACCTTGCCATTTCCAACGACGGTCGCATGCTGGCCTTTGTCTCTCCCGACGAGACTACGGGCGCGAACATGCTGGCCTTCCAACGCCTCGGCTCCTCGAAAGTCACGGTTCTACCCGGCACGGAAGGCGCGAGCTATCCTTTCTGGTCGCCGGACGCGACCTACCTGGCGTTTTTCGCCGACGGCAAGCTCAAAAAAATTCCCGTCGCCGGCGGGCCGATCCAGGTCATTGCCACTGCGCATTCCGGTCGCGGCGGCGCATGGGGCAGCCGCAATATCATCATTTATTCGCCGGTGGTGGCCGGGTGGCTATGGTCCGTCAATGCCGACGGCAGCAATCCTGCTCCTCTCACGCAGAATATTTTCAGCATGGAGACTGCGACGTCGCATCGCTTTCCCGTTTTTCTTCCCGACGGCGATCACTTTCTTTTCTGGAACGGCACTTTCAGCGCCATCCCGGACGATCGGGTCACCGGGATTTATTTGAGTTCGTTGGCCGCCAAAGAAAAGAAGTTGCTCATGCCGGCGCGCTCCAATCCCGGCTACGCTAATGGCCAGCTCTTCTTCATGGGCGATCAGCGTACGTTGCGTTCCATCAACTTCGATCCCGCAAGCGGCAGGGTGTCCGGCGAGGCCCGCGTCGTCGCCGAGAATGTAGGCTTCTACACCTCTACATACCTCGGCGCTTTCACCGTCTCCAGCAATGGCACGGTGATCTACAACACTTCCACCGGCGGCAGCCTCTCGGTGCTGACCTGGATCGATCGTGCCGGGAAAGAGTTGGGCCACGTCGGAGAACCAGGCGTCATCGCCAACCCCATGCTTTCTCCCGATAATACTCGCGCGACCGCGGACATTACCGACGTGAAAGCCAACAACGTGGACATCTGGATCAAAGACCTTAAGCACAACACGGAGTCGCGTTTCACCTTCGAGCCCGCGGAAGATGTCGCCGGCATCTGGTCCCGCGACGGCAACACCATCGCCTATCGTTCCAATCAGGCGCAGCAAACCCTCTTCGCCAAGCAGTCCCAGGGCATCACGCCGGCCAAGTCTATCTTCCACTTCGCCAGCGGCACGGACAGCAACGATCTGGTGCCGAATTCCTGGACCCCTGACGACCGCCAAGTACTGTGTTCCTTCCAGCAGATTTCCACCGGTTCCGCTCTTTTTCTGGTGTCCGTCGCCACCGGCCAAGCCACGCCGTTCATGTCCAGCAAAGCCAGCGAAACCAACGGGCAGATTTCTCCCGACGGAAAATGGGTGGCTTATGCTTCGAACGAAACCGGCGACTGGCAGATTTATGTCACCAGCTTTCCGGACGCTTCCGGAAAGTGGCAAGTCTCCCGGGACGGCGGCAGGGAACCGCGCTGGCGCAGCGACGGCAAGGAACTATTTTTCATCGGCCCGAAAGATGTATTGACCGCCGTTCCGGTCAACGGCGACTCTGGTTTTTCCACCGGTAATCCCGTGCCTTTATTTCAAAGCCACGGCCGTGCGCAAATTTCTTCCACCGATCAGTTCACCTACGATGTCACTAAAGACGGCCAGCGCTTTCTGATGAATCGCTACGTCAAACCCACGCAAATTGCTCCGCTGCAAGTCATCCTCAACGCCACCGCGCCGGGGAAATAGCTCGGATGGCACGGCGCGGACCTCTTACGTCTCAGTCTTAGGGCTGCCGGCCTCGGTGT
>DATCOK010000105.1:0-8198 GCA_036564765.1 Candidatus Acidiferrum sp.
GAGAAGAGGAGCGGTGTTGTAGATGCGCGACCAGTCTTCCGGAGCGATGAAGTGAAACGTTTCACCGCCATTGTTCAGGGTGAATTCGGGATTTACGGATGCGCGTCGGCCACACGGAAGTTATCCTGCAACCGCGTTCGAGAAGTAATCGAAGCGAACCGTCGCGGCACTTGGACGATTAGCGCTGCTAATCGGAAACTGACCCGCTACCCGCCGTTTGCGCTACTTGACAGGAATTCGGATAATACTTGTACTCAGCCGGTACCCATTGGCGTCTTACTTTAGGGCCACGCGCCCAAAATTCTCGAGCGAGCGTCCCATCGGCACGATGGACCAGCGCGCAAAAAAACGGGATGAGGAGTCCTATGAAAATCGCTGTACTCGGTGGAGACGGATACTGCGGGTGGGCCACTGCTCTGTACTTATCTCAAAAAGGCCACGCCGTCGCCATCGTCGACAATTTTATGCGGCGCCAGTGGGACCATGAACTCGGCGCGCAAACTCTGACTCCCATCCGTCCGCTGTCCGACCGCCTGCGCGTCTGGCAAAAAGTCACCGGCAAGACCATCGAGCTCTTCGTCGGCGACGTCGCCGATTACGATTTTCTTGAATCCACGGTAAAAACCTTCGAGCCCGACGCCATCGTCCATTTCGCCGAACAGCGCTCCGCGCCGTACTCCATGATCGATCGCAAGCACGCCATCTTCACCCAGGTGAACAACGTCGTGGGCACCATGAACGTACTCTTCGCCATCCGCGAGCTGCGCCCCGAATGTCATCTCATCAAACTGGGCACCATGGGCGAATACGGCACGCCCAACATCGACATCGAAGAGGGTTACATCACCATCGAGCACAACGGCCGCAAGGACGTGCTGCCCTATCCCAAACAGCCCGGCTCCTTCTATCACCTCTCCAAAGTTCACGATTCGCACAACATCATGTTCTGCTGCAAGATCTGGGGCATCCGTGCCACCGATCTCAATCAAGGCGTGGTCTACGGCACCATGACCGAGGAAGTGGAACTCGACGAAGCCTTGATCAATCGCTTCGACTACGACGACGTCTTCGGCACCGTGCTCAACCGCTTTTGCGTGCAGGCCGCCATCGGCCAGCCGCTTACCGTCTACGGAAAGGGCGGGCAGACTCGCGGCTTTCTCGATATTCGCGACACCGTCCGCTGCATCGAAATCGCCTGCGAGAATCCCGCGAAAAACGGCGAATGCCGTGTCTACAACCAGTTCACCGAACAGTTTTCCGTGCTGGACTTGGCCCGCATGGTCGAAGCTGCCGGCAAGAAACTAAACATGAACGTAGAGATCGATCACCTTCCCGATCCACGCGTCGAATCCGAGAAGCATTACTACAACGCCAAGCATTCCAAGCTGATCGATCTGGGTTTGCAGCCGCATCTGCTCTCCGATTCCCTGCTCGACTCACTCGTGAACATCGCTATGAAATATCGCGATCGCGTGGACGCTTCCTTGATGCTGCCGCAGGTGAACTGGCGCGAGCCCCGCAACGATCGCCGGCTGCAGAAGAGCATGACCGCACGTGCCACCCTCGGTGGCGCTGAAAACGGAGTACTTCGGGCCGGCAAGGCGAAACGCTAAAGACAAAATCGTGCAGCTTTAGTCGGGAACGATTTTTTGCCCGTGGCCAAGCACGTCTCTATTTCGACGCGCTTTCAAGTCCGCCTTGGGCTTCTACTTTTTCTTTTACGTTCGCGGCGAATGCAAAATCGAAGGGAAACGCCGCACCGTCCAGGCTTTCCTCGAATCGCTGCAAATACCTTTGAATGATCGGCTCTTTGCTGCCAAGAAAATCGATTTCAGCGTTCCCGTTTCCGCCCTCGAGCCATACTCTGCGTTGATCCTTTACTTCGTACCCGCAGCGGATCGCGGAAATTTCACTTCGCGGCGCGGCGTATTCCTGTATCGCCAGCAGGTGTGAACCTAGATTCCAGACCGCGGGGATTCCCAAACGATCCGCCACACTTACTTCAAACACCCCTCCAAATCTCAAATCCGCCCTTTCGCGAAATTCTCTGCGCCAGTCTTCCACCTGTTTCAGTAGGCAATATTCGAAATGCACGGCGGTCGAGACGTTCGCGGCTGACGCAATTGCACTCAGCGAAGACGTTTCTTCCCTCGAGTATGTCCACGGCTTTTCCACCATCACATGCAGGCCCGCCGAAATGATCGCTCGAATCAAGGGCGGAACATGCGCGCCGGGCGGCACGCAAAGCCACACTACCTGCGCCGCGGTCGCCGCAAACACTTCCGCCATGCGCGCTTCGTACGCCTCGATCGATTCCGCCGAAAGGCGCCGCACGCTCGGGCAATAACCACCAAAGCGGCCTTCGCTCTCTAGCATCGCGCCCATGCGCGTGCCCCAGCGCCCCCCGCCCGCCACCATATATTTTGGCTGGCTAGCCATGCTTCTCGATTTTCTTGCAGACCATGCGTGCCGCTTTCACTGCACCCACCACCTTGCCCGAAAAAATGTGGATCTCGCCGGGCGCTCCTTCCTCAACGTACAAGGTCCGCCGGTCGTCCTCGGGGCTATCTTCGACCACCCGAATGGTAAATCGCGAGCCCAGATATTTTGCGTCCCGCGCGCCCGGTACGGAGAGTGCGCAATCTTCACGCATGGAAGCAAAGCGAGTGTTGGGCATCGCTACAAACTTCGGGCGGTTCAGCAGTTGCGCATACGTTTCAGGAATCTCCTCCTGCGCATCCGTGGTCGTCCAATGATTCGTGTGTTTTGCTGAGCCAAAGAGCGAATAGTTTGAACTACCGTACGGGTCGAAGGCCGTGAATGGGCCGTCCACCACCACTAAAGCCACGTGCCGCAGATTCGCCGGAAGCTCGACCAGGATTTTCTCCGCCACCTGATATTTCGCAATTTTGAAAATCTTGCGGCTCGCCGCCATCCCATACGTAGCCCACAACACATGGTCATAACGGCCGCGTAGCTCGCCTGAGAATGTCTGCCGCTCAAAAACGACGCCGAGCTCGCTGGTCCTGGCCTCAATCAGCGCCCGCAGCGCATCCGGATCATAAATATTTTCCTCCACCTCATAACACCGCTCGATGAAATCGAAACTCATCCACTCCGGGCGGCAAGGCCGCAGCGGCAAGCCGTGCGACTGCATGATGCGTTCATATTCATCCGGAGAAGTTCGCGAGCCTTCCCGCGGGATGGCGTAGTAGTGGCGGCTGTTTTGAACAATGGCTGGCGAGAACGCTTCGACAAATTCCCGGCGCGCCTCCAGCGTTTCCGAAATGGTCTCCGCACTGCGCGGGTAGTGATAACCGGAGTGCACGCGATACTGATTGATCGCCGAAGCCGCCTGCATGATCCCCAATGGATCAAAAAGTGTGACGTGGTGGCCGCGTTCCGCCAAGCGGATTGCGGCTGTCGCACCGTAGATCCCCGCTCCAGCCACCGCAATTCTTGCGCCCATTATCTTTGAACTGTCATTGAGGCGGTGTTAAAACATACGAAAACCACGACATCTTAGTCATCCGCGCTCTGCGGCCCGGGTATCAACATCCCCGCGCGCACAAAATAATTTACCCCGCGCCAGCGAATGCTCCGCCGCACAAAACTCGCCAGCCAGATCACGAATGCCGTGGCATCCCAGACCACGAACAGCGGCAATTTGCTCCACAGATTTTTCTCGTGCAAACCCCACGCGCCCACCAGCAACGTCAGCGTCACCCGCAAGAGCGCATACATTCCGAGATAATCCGCCGCGACCCGCCAGGTCGGATGCACCGCCACTGCCAGAAGCGACCAGGCCAGCCCATGCGTGAAGATCAATCCCAAGTGTCCCCATGGCCGCATGTGCCGCATCACCGTCATCCAGCGCAGCCGCTTGATCAACAATCCGCGCAACGACTGATAATCCGCCACCGTCTCCACTGCGTACGGCAACATCTCCACTTCGACGCCCTGCTCCGCGATCAGCCGGCCGGTCAAGAGATCATCCGCGGGCCGGTTCTCCAACGCCTCAAAGCCTCCAAAGCCGGCCAGCAGTTTCCGCGTGGTCACAATCGTCTGCCCAAACGCAAACTTCACCCCGTCCAGCAGCCACGCGACCATGACGCCCGGATAAAAATCCGAGATCATTCCCACGGACTGTAACTTCTGCGTCGCACTGGTGTCCTCCACCGAGGAATACAAACAAGTTACTCCGCCGACTTTGGGATCCTGCAACGGCGCCACCACTGTGCGGAAATAGTCCGGCTTTACCCGCACGTCGCTGTCGTTCAACACCACTACTTCGTACTGCGCCTCGCTCACCAGGCGGACTAGCTTCGCCACCTTATCGTTGATGGCTTTGCGACCCGAACCATACAAAATGCGGATCCTGCACCCCGGAAAATCCTTCATCAATTTTTCCAGCACCGGCACGGACTCATCCGCTTCATCATGTACGCAAAACAGCAACTCAAACTCGGGATAATCCTGCCGGCAAAAACTCGCAAAATTCTCGTACGCCTCCGGATCTAAACCGCGAACCGGTTTGAGATTACTGATAGGCGGAGTGAATTCCGAATTCGAGGAAGGTTTGCGGCGGGCCTGACGGAAAAATTGAAGAGTGCTGTAAATCGCTAACAAATAATAGATGAAGGGAATCGCCGCGACGAAAAGCAATAAATATTCGAAAACTGGCGAAATTATTGCACCCCTCGCGGCCCGCTCAGACGGGGACGATTACTGCGCCGATTCACGCGCCTCAACGCAGCCTATAGTTCGCGAGAAGAATAACAAAAAGAAGAGTCTGGCGGCGTGATTGCTATACCGCCGCGGCAGCGCGGCGACATTTCCCCGACGGCGTACTCCGATTGGCGGGTAGTTTATGCGCGGCCGTCGCGCCGCCGACCGGCGTGCAGTGCTTGGCGCGTGACAGTTGATTTAGCCCTACAGTAAAAATCCCTGGTTATGGCAGGTCTGCACGATTCCCAGTCGGTTGTCCGCGCCAATTTTATGCTTCATGCGATACAGATGATTCTTTACCGTTTGCTCCGACAAGCTCAATAGATTCGCAATCTGCCGGTTGGTCATCCCGCGCCCGATCAACGGAACCAACTGCTGCTCCCGCCGCGTCAAACCCAGCCGCTGGTGAATTGCTGCCGACGGCAGCCGCGTTGCCTCCCGCTCAAAATACTGGAAAAGCAGCCCGCAAACGGAACTGGGGCAAAACGCTTTTCCCGCGCGTACCACCACCAGCGCGGTCACAATCTCCTCCCCGCTGGCCCCCGCCAGCAGATAGCCCTGAATCCCCGCGCGCACGTATTGCAAAAATTCCCGCTCGTCTCCCGAGCCGCCCACCATCACGATCCGCACCGTCATCGCCAGTCCGCGAATCTTGCGTATCAGCGCCACATCCTGCTCCAGATTCCCGCATTCCAGCAGCAACAAATCCTCCGAATCCGCCACCAGCGATTCCGGGCGAAACACCTCGCCGAACCTGATCGGAGCCAGCCTCAGCGTGCAGTGCCCGGCCAACAGCGGTGCCAGAAGCTCCTGCAAGTACCGATTCGCCGGTATCACCATCCCGGCCGTCTCGGACGGCGAAGCCAGTCCTGCCCCGGCACCGCCCAGGACTCCGATTTCAGCTATCAATAATTGGGTTGGGTCGTTTGCTTGGGACGAAAACGACTTTGCAGCGACTCCATCCAGACTTGTTTGCTGTGCGCCCGTAGGCATCGGGGCCTCCTGTGCAAGTGGAAGTTCCCCAGCGAGTTACTCTGTCGGTGTACCTTGCTGGATTGGGCGCTGCGAGTGACCATGCAATCCACGCGCCGCATCTTTAGGTACCCCGAGTCGTGGACTCGCGCACTATCTCGTTGCGCATCAACGGACTGGCCGTTTGGCCGCCCTCGGATCAAAGCGCAGCGAAATCCCGATGTGGCGTTCGCCGCGGAAACGATTCATTTTGGAACCGACTCTTCGCAATATCTTCGCCATCAAATGCTGTCTTTATTTTCCAGTACCTTCGTACTAACATTCAGTCAACGGTCGGGCAGGTACGGCTCCTCTATGGGTTTTTTTTTCAATTCGGCACAAACTGGTCAGGTAAGTTGCTCTTTCCGCAGAGAGGTTACAAGTACATGGCCACCACTCAGGACGTCCTTATGAAGAAAGCGATTACGGGCCCCGCAGTGAACTCTTCCACCATTCCTGAACGCCGCGGCAGCCGCCGCTGTAAAATCACCCAATTGATGCGTATCCGCCCGTCGGATCCGGAGAGGGGACACTTCGAAGATTTGCGCGGCACGGTCAGCGTCTCGCGCAGCGGCATCTACTTCCACACCACCGAAAAGGGCTATGAAATCGGCATGCGTCTCTTTGTCACCATGCCTTATTCCCCCGAACCCGCCGCTATGAGCCGCGAATACCTGGCGGAAGTGGTGCGCAAGGACGCCCTGTCCAATGGCATGACCGGAATTGGTTTCAAAACGCTGCTGGAGATGGGCGAACAGCCCAGCTATTCCTTCGGCCCCGGCGGCCGTCGCTAAGGAATTTATCTCGGCCGGCGCTTCGCTTCGCGTGGCGCCTATTACTGACCCAGAATATTTAACGTCTTGTGGCGGATCATGCCCAGCTGGCGGTTGATCGGGTGCGAACGGTGCAGGAAACCGACCACTGGCAAACGTCGCGGCGATAATTTGTTCATCGCAATGGTCAGCCGAATGTCGCGCCGCGCGAATTTCAACCCCGCTTGCAAAGCTTCCACCGCTTCTTCTCTGCGCCCCGCAGTTTTATACACGTCCGCCAGATTCAAATAAAGCTGCGCCTGGTTGCGCTTCATCTTCACCGCGGAATCGCACAAGCGCTCCGCTTCGCCCCATTTTTTCTCGGACTTCGCCAGCACCACGCCCAGGTACGACATGTAGTAAGGATTATTCTTATCCAGGTCCACTGCCCGCCGCATATGCGGCAGCGCGCGATCCGCGAAATTATCCCGCAACAGAGTCAGGCCCGTCTTGAATTCACGGAACGCTTCGGTATCCGTCATGGGTTCACCTCATTGGGAAATCGACTGCACGATCAAAGATATTTGCGGTCCGCAATGCGTCTCGCCGCGATACGGCGCGAAACCACCGTTACAGGCAGAAATCGAATCTTTTCAGCGCGGATGAACAACCGTGAGAGGAACAGCAGGCCAAGCAACGTAGCGTAAACGGTTACCATTCGAGTCACAGGCAGATTATCGAGCGGGGCGTTGAAAATCTACTGACCGCTGGGACAGTGTTGGGGCAGCCGCTCCACAGCGCTAGGACCTCGTGCGCGGACAGTAGCCGCAGAAATTGCGAGGGATTATGCGGTGACTCGTTCGTGCTTGGCCGCACGCGGCGTCAACCGCCCCGCATAAATCGGGAAGCGCCCGGCCAATTCGGCAACCTGCTTGCGAACACGCTGCTCGACCCCAGCATCGCCAATATGCTCAAGCACGTCCGCGATCCAGTTCCCCACCTGCTCCATCTCCGGCTCCCGCAATCCGCGCGTGGTCACCGAGGGGCTGCCCAGCCGAATTCCTCCACCCTTCATCGGCGGCAAAGGATCAAAAGGAATCGAATTTTTATTCACGGTGATGCCCGCGCGGTCGAGCGCTTTCTCCGCATCGGTTCCAGTGATCCCGCGCGAGTGAACTTCCACAAGAAACAGATGATTGTCCGTTCCTCCCGTCACGATGCGGAATCCCCGCTTGCCAATCGACGCCGCCAGCGCCTTGGCATTCACCGTCACCTGCTTCTGATACTCCTTAAACGACGGCTCCATCGCCTCTTTAAGGCACACTGCCTTCGCCGCAATGGTGTGCACCAGCGGCCCCCCCTGCGTCCCGGGAAACGTCAGCTTGTCGACTTCCTTCCCGTACGCCGCCTTGCACATCACCAGCCCGCCGCGCGGCCCCCGCAAAGTTTTATGCGTGGTAGTAGAAACGAAATCCGCATGCGGCACCGGGCTGGGATGAATTCCCGCCGCCACCAGTCCTGCAATGTGCGCCATGTCCACAAAGAGCAGCGCCCCCACATCCTTGGCGATTTTGCTGATGCGCTCGAAATCGATCACCCGCGAGTAAGCGCTCGCCCCCGCCACAATCATCTTCGGTTTATTTTCTTTGGCCAGTTTCTCCAACTCTTCGTAATCGATGCGCTCATCATCCTTGCGTACCCCGTAAG
>DATCOK010000106.1:0-6832 GCA_036564765.1 Candidatus Acidiferrum sp.
CCGTTCGGTCAGAGCTAACGCTGAAAGAAAATCACCTCTCGCTAAACTTCTCCATTACTTCTTTGGGGATTGGCTGGCTTTTGATTTTATTTCCGTCGCCCGCCGACTTCACTACCCACACCCGCTTTTCGAAACCCTCGACCGCCAGCACATCTCCCTTAAATAGCCGGTGATGGACCGCGAAACTGCTCTTGCCCCACTCGCTGATACTGGATTCCACCACCACTGTGTCTCCAAACGAGGAAGGCACCAGAAAGCGGGCCCGCGATTCCACCAGTGGAATACCCGCGATCGAGTATTTCTGCAGCATTTCCTGTTTCGGAAAACCGGCACGCTCGAATAATGCTCCAGTGCACGCATCGAAAAACTCGAAGTAGCGCGGGAAATAAACAATGCCCAAGGGGTCACAGTCGCCCCATTGGATGTGGATGGATCGCTTGTTAACCAGCACAGGTCACGGTCACGTTGGAGAGAATACAACGAAAAGCCGGCGTGCAGTGACGGTGTCACCTAGTTTCCAATTGTGAATTTCTGGGCGACGCCCCTTGTAGACCGGCCAAAAAAATAAAGGGCGACCCGGCAGGGCTGCCCTTTCGCGATTTGCGGTCCTCTTGATTGTTTACGGCTTCTTGGCAGCAGCCTTCGCGCCATGTGCGTAGGTACCGGTGCACGCGTAATCCAGCCCTCCCTCGGTAGTTCCAGGGCTCAATTTGCATGTTCCAGATCCCTTCATTCCCTGCATTTTTCCTGTGCCACCGGTGATCTGCCACTTGTCAGTGCCCGATTGCAATTTGCCGTCTTTCACCGTCGAGTTTCCTTGATAGTCGTAATAAATCTTGTCGCCGCTATCAAATGTTTCCACATAGACTCCCTGGGTCTTGGCATGCTCGCCGGTGACCTCGGCGTGTTCGGCAAACGCGCCTTCTTTGCTCGTTGCCCCAGCCAACTTACCCATCGTGACGCATTTTCCCGCCGAGATCATGAACACGTGGCCATCCTTGTCACCAGCAGGAACGCTCTGCGCGGTTTCGGGCTTGCCGCACTTTCCCGAAGTGGACATTTTCGTTTGCGCCGGCGTCACTGCGACCGCAAAAACAAACAACACAGCACTACACAAAAGCTTAAATCTCATTTCACTTTCCTCCGTCTGGGATTTTCCAGGGCAGGGCGAATGTACTCCTAAGGCTGTGGGAAGTCCATGCTAGAGCCCCCGGCGATTAGGACGCCGATCCGAATGCGGTAAAGTATAGGATTGGATCTGGCGAAAGGCAGGGCATGGAAGCTGCATACATTTGCGACGCGATTCGAACACCCATTGGGCGCTACGGCGGCAGTCTGGCGTCGATCCGCGCCGATGATCTTGCGGCCATTCCCATCGCTGCGTTGCTGGTGCGTAATTCCCGAGTCGACTGGAGCCAGTTCGACGATGTAGTTTTTGGATGCGCGAATCAGGCTGGGGAAGATAATCGCAACGTGGCGCGCATGGCGTTGCTGCTCGCGGGACTTCCGAAAGAGATTCCTGGCAGCACCGTAAATCGCTTGTGCGGCTCGAGCATGGACGCAGTCGCTACGGCGGCGCGCGCTATAAAATCCGGGGAAGCGGAGTTGATGATTGCCGGCGGAGTGGAAAGCATGTCGCGCGCTCCCTTCGTGATGGGCAAGCCGGAGGCAGCGTTTTCGCGGGCGATGAAAATGGAAGACACCACCATGGGCTGGCGCTTCATCAATCCCGCGATGAAAGCCAAATATGGCACCGACACCATGCCGGAGACCGGTGAAATCGTCGCTGAAGAATACAAAATTTCTCGAGCGGACCAGGATGCATTCGCGCTGCGCAGCCAGCAGCGCGCGGCGGAAGCACGGCGCAATGGACATCTCGCCGAAGAAATTGTTGCGGTGCCTGTGCCACAGAAAAAAGGCGCGACTATCAATTTCGCGGAGGACGAGCATCCGCGTCCCGAGACTACGCTAGAAAACTTGTCCAAACTCAAAGGAGTGGTGAAGCCCGAAGGCACGGTCACAGCCGGAAATGCTTCCGGCATCAACGACGGCGCCTGCGCCATACTCATCGCGTCCGAATCGGCGGCGAAACGCTATGGCCTCACGCCAAAAGCGCGCGTGGTCGCCTCCGCCGTCGCGGGGGTGGCGCCGAGAATCATGGGCATGGGGCCGGTGCCCGCGACGCGAAAGCTGCTCGAAAGAACGAAACTTTCCATTGGCGATATGGGCGTGATTGAACTCAACGAAGCGTTCGCGTCGCAAAGCCTCGCGGTGCTGCGCGAACTGGGCGTGCCTGACGATGCCACGCACGTGAATCCGAACGGAGGCGCGATCGCGCTGGGTCACCCCTTGGGCGCCAGCGGTGCTCGGCTGATCACGGCGGCCACGAACCAACTGATGCGCACGCGCGGCAAGTATGCGCTTTGCACCATGTGCATCGGTGTGGGTCAAGGAATCGCCGTGCTGCTCGAACGCGTGTAGAATCCCATCGCGATGAGACCGCTCTGATGAAATTGCTCGATGCGCTGTTTCGCTGGGAGGCCGTTACAAAACTTTTTTCCAGCGAAGCCACCGTGCAGCGCATGCTGGACTTCGAAGCCGCGCTGGCCCGCGCCGAAGCTTCCGAAGAGGCAATTCCCTCCCCCGCTGCAACGGCGATCTCGGCGCAATGCCGCGCTGAATTCTTCGACCTGCCACGACTGACACGCGAGGCCGCGTTGGCCGGAAATCTGGCGATCCCGCTCATCAAGCAACTGAAAGTGCTCGTCGCCGCGTTCGACCCGGAGGCCGCGAACTTCGTCCACTGGGGCTCCACCAGCCAGGACGCCATCGACACCGGGCAAATTTTGCAAATCCGTGAAGCGCTCCAAATGATTGCTGGCGATTTGCACCAATTGTGCGACACCCTTGCGAAGCTCACTGAGGAACACCGGGGCACGCCCAGCGCCGGGCGCACGTGGATGCAACACGCCGCACCCACAACCCTGGGCATCAAATTTGCCAGCTGGCTCGACGCACTTCACCGTCACCAAGAACGTTTGCGAGAAACTCAGCGACGCTGCATCGTGCTGCAGTTTGGCGGAGCGGTGGGCACGCTCGCTTCGCTCGGCAAGAAGGCCGAAGCCGTGTCGCAAAGCTTGGCAAAAGAATTGAGCCTTCCGCTGCCGCCGATGGCTTGGCACAGCCAGCGTGATCGCACTGCGGAAATTGCCAGCACATCGGGACTCTTGGTTGGAACGCTAGGAAAAATCGCGCGCGACATTGCGCTTCACTCGCAAACCGAAGTCGCGGAGTTGCGCGAGGCGACGGAAGAGGGACGCGGCGGTTCTTCTGCGATGCCTCACAAGCAAAATCCGGTCGCTTGCGCGGCCGTTCTTTCGGCTGCGGCACGCGCGCCGGGGCTCGTCAGTACGATGCTCACCGCGATGCAACAGGAAGATGAGCGTAGTTTGGGCGCTTGGGACGCCGAATGGGAAACCTTGCCGGAGATTATCTGCCTGACGGCCGGGGCGACGCATCAGCTCGCGTCGACAATCCCACGGCTCGAAATCGATACGGTGCGGATGCGCGACAATCTCGAATTGACGCGGGGATTGATCTATTCCGAGGGGATCACCGCCGCGCTTGGCGAAAAAATCGGGAGGGCCAAGGCTCGTGCGCTGATCGACGCTGCTGCTCAACAGGCGATCAAGGGAAAAACTCATCTGCGGAAAGTAATCGAGGCGGACGGGCAGCTGGGTGCAACATTTTCTGCCACCGAATTGGACAAACTTTTCGACGCCACAAATTACGCTGACGCGGCCAGGCCCTTCATCGACCGCGTGCTCGAGAAACACAAATCACTGGAGCCCTAGCTGCACAGGAGTGCGCGTGCCCTTCGCAGAAATCAACGATCTCCGCATGCACTATCAACTGGACGGCCGTCTGGACGCCCCGGCTCTGGTGCTCTCTAATTCGCTGGGCACGAACCTTTCGCTGTGGGACCCGCAACTCCCCACCTTCGCAAAATACTTTCGTGTGCTGCGCTACGACTCCCGCGGGCACGGCCAAACCACGGCGACCTTAGGCGAATATTCCATTGCGCAGCTAGCCGGCGATGTTCTTGCGCTGCTGGATGCTCTGAAAATCGAAAAGGCTCATTTCTGCGGGCTTTCCATCGGCGGCATGACGGGAATGTGGCTGGGGGCCAACGCACCCGCGCGCATTCATAAATTGATTCTCAGCAACACCGCCCCGAAAATCGGCAGTCCGGAAATGTGGAATCCGCGCATCGAAGCGGTGCGTAAGAATGGAACGAAGAGTATTTCTACCGGGGTACTAGAGCGTTGGTTCACGGCAGACTTTCGCTCTGCACATCCGCACATCATCGCGAAGACAAAAGAAATGATCGACAGTACCAGCACCGACGGCTATGCCGGCTCTTGCGCGGCCGTTCGCGTTTTCAATTTCTGGGATCGTGTGGCCGCAATTCGTGCTCCCACCCTGGTCATCGCCGGAAGCCACGATCAATCGGTGCCACTGGCCGACCCGCAGCGGTTGGCCACGAAAATAAATGGCGCGCGCTTCGCGGAATTGAGCGCAGCGCACATTTCGAACATCGAGGCCGCGGAAAAGTTCACGCAGGAAGTGACGGCATTTCTGAACGCCACAGGAGAAGTCCATGGATGAGCGCGAACGCTACGAAGCAGGGCTGAAGATCCGGCGTGCGGTGCTGGGCGATGCGCATGTGGACGCTTCGCTGAAAAAGCGCGACGATTTCACTGAAGATTTTCAGGATCTGATCACCCGTTATGCGTGGGGAGAAATCTGGAGCCGCCCGGGCCTGCCGCGGCAAACTCGCAGCTTGCTTACCGTGGTGATGCTGGTGGCGCTTAATCGCGAAGAAGAGTTGCGTATGCATCTGCGCGCGGCGTTGAAAAATGGAGTGACCCGCGAGGAGATTCGCGAAGCGTTATTGCAGGCGGCGATCTACTGCGGAGTTCCCGCCGCGAATTCGGCGTTTCGGATTGCCCAGGAAGTCGCGAGCGAAAAGTCCTGAGACGGAAAGTTTCAGACTGAATAGCGGGCTGGAACCTTTGAATTTCTACCAGATTTATTCGGCATAACCGCCGTTTTAGGCGATGGTTTGGGGCTGTTTTCGCGTTGCCATACTCCGGCATAAAGTCTATGCTGTCAGCACTATGCATACCCCTGCCGACCTGGATTTCCGCGCTCATGTGCGCTTGATTCGCCGGCGCCAGAAATTGACTCTCGGCGCCGCCATTGTCGTGGCGGCTGCCGCCTTGGCGCTCACACCGTCCCGCCCTCAGGCCGCTTCGCAGATTGCTCCTGAGGCGCAGGGTCTGGCGCCGATTCGGTCCTACATCGCTAGCGGCTGGGATACGCTCACGCGCTCGATGAACGAATGCGGCACAGTGGTCGACACGAAACTCGCGGCTACATCGGTCTTGTATCTGCCTGCGGACTTCCCGGAACCGGCGCGGCTGAAGGAATTGCAGAAAGAATGCAAATTCGAAGTTAAGCCTTTGCCCGCGGTCATCCATCATTCCGGCGACGTGGATGCCAACAGCTTGAATCCGCCGGGACTTCTTTATCTCGAAAATCGCTACGTGGTTCCCGGCGGGCGTTTCAACGAAATGTATGGGTGGGATAGTTACTTTATTATTCGCGGGCTGGTCAGCGACGGGCGCATCGATCTGGCTCGCGGCATGGTTGAGAATTTTTTCTTTGAGATCGAGCATTACGGCAACGTGCTGAACGCGAATCGCAGCTATTACCTGAGCCGCTCGCAGCCGCCCTTTCTTACGTCAATGATTTTTTCCGTGTATGACGCTGAAAAAGCCGCGGGCCATGAAGATAAAAAATGGCTGGCGCGCGCCTACAATTTTGCAGTCACCGATCACGACATGTGGATGCGCGAACCGCATCTGGCGGGGGACACAGGATTGTCGCGATATTTCGATCGCGGCGACGGGCCTTCGCCAGAAAGCGTCAAGGACGAAACCGGGCACTATCGCGATGTGGCGGCTTATTTCCTGAAACATCCGGAGCAGGACGACCATTACCTGGTGCGCAAGGAGCCGGGCCAGACCACTCCGAAAACGTTTGGGGCGCAATACTCCGTGCGCGTGTGCGACACTGCCCACGATTCGTCGCCGCCGGTGGCTCAGGCACCGACGCGGGCCGAATGCGAGAACGCGGAAGACGTGGCGCTCAGCGCTGCTTTTTACAAGGGCGACCGCTCCATGCGCGAATCCGGCTACGACATTTCGTTTCGCTTCGGTCCTTATGGCGCGGGCACCGCGAATTATGCGCCGGTATGCCTCAACAGCCTGCTGTACAAAACAGAAAAAGATCTGGAGCGGATGAGCGAGGCGCTGGGAAACCCGGAGGATGCGCGCAAGTGGAAAGCGCAAGCCGAAACACGCAAAGCAAAAATGGACAAATATTTTTGGGATGCGCAGCGCGGGATGTTTTTTGACTACGACTTCGTGAAGCAGCAGCGCTCCACGTATCCTTATGTGACGGTGTTCGCGCCCCTGTGGGCGGGCTCCGCGACCGCCGAACAAGCCGCAGCGGTGATGAAGAATTTACCGCTTTTCGAAAAACCCGGCGGACTGGTCATGAGCCCTAACGAAACCGGCGGGCAGTGGGATTTTCCATATGCTTGGGCGCCCAATCAACTGCTCGCGGATGAAGGGATGCGGCGTTACGGCTTCAATGTCGATGCAGATCGCGTCTCCTACGAATTTCTATCGACCGTGGCGGAAAACTTTCGGCGGGACGGAACGATTCGCGAGAAATATAACGCGGTGACGCGCTCTTCGGAGAC
>DATCOK010000107.1:0-4937 GCA_036564765.1 Candidatus Acidiferrum sp.
ACCTGGACGACGGCCACACCTACGCCTACCAGAAAAACGAATTTCTCCGCATCCAGTACACCTGCCAGCTGAGCCCCGGCTCGATAACCGTAACCAGCAAACTCCAGAACGCCGCCTACAAACCTTGGTGGACCACCGCGGAATTAGCCATTTACAACGCCCCCAACGCCCCCAAATCAATCCGCGTGGGCGACCAAACGTTGACCGACCTCCGCTACAATCCCCAATCCCATTCCATAACGGTAACGGTCCCCGACGCCCTAAAAGACTGGTCCCTGCAGGTAACCTACTGACCAAAACTCGCACCGCAACGTAGCGCCGTTCGAACGCGCGCGATTCGAACGCGCTAAAGTTCAATCGCTTCTGTTGTTTACCAAGTAGTTAAAGTATTACTTTAAATGTCGGACCGCCGACAATTCTCAAGCATCCGTTCCCACTGTCAACGCCGAAAATTAGAAGATGGTTATTGCTCCGCCCTGGGTTTCTTAGGGTGAGGCTTTCTTATCCTGGCCACGTACCACCACGTAAGATCCTGATTCGCGATTTCACGACCGCATTCATCTATAGTGAATTTCTTCTGATAAAATAATTTTCGAATCAAGGAACACGCGGGCGTTTATCTGGCCGATCGAGAATCCGAAATTCTTGCTCAAGAACCAGACGGTTTACTTAACCTGAACGAAAGATGCTCGTCGCCCCGGCCGAGCCCAAGGAGCACACCAACATGAAGCCCAAGAACACCATCTGCCTCTGGTTCGACAAGGACGCGCACGACGCGGCGCGCTTCTACGCCGACACCTTTCCCGATAGTAAAGTAACCGCCGTCCACCACGCTCCCGGTGATTATCCTGGCGGCAAGAAGGGCGATGTGCTCACCGCGGAGTTCACCGTACTGGGCATTCCCTGTCTCGGCCTGAACGGCGGCCCAATCTTCAAGCACACCGAAGCCTTTTCCTTCCAGGTCGCCACCGACGATCAGCAAGAGACCGACCGCTACTGGAACGCCATCGTCGGCAATGGCGGAAAGGAAAGCGAATGCGGTTGGTGCAAGGACCGCTGGGGCCTCTCCTGGCAAATCACCCCGCGCACGTTAACCGACGCTCTCGCCGCCGGCGGCAGCGAGGCCAAGCGCGCGTTCGACGCCATGATGACCATGAAAAAGATCGACGTCGCCGCCATCGATGCCGCCCGCCGCGGCTGAGACCGCACCCACTGACGCGGCTCCCGTCGTGGATCGACCGCAATCCTATCGACAACGTTAGTGGAACGGTTCTTCGCCCGTCTCCCAGACCAACGCGAAGAGCTTTGTTGGAGTATGAAATTCGGCGACTTCCGGACCAGAAAAATCGCCTTCCGGTCGCAACGCAAGGTTAATGTAGGAACCGTTCGTGAATCTCAGCCGTAGCCCCGTATCCCAATATTCATCAACTCCCGCGATAGTCTCGCCGATCAGGGAACACATCACATTTTTGTATTCGCCATCCGCATCGGTGCGCGTCTCATTTCGGATGGTTACGGTCGGCCATTGATACATCGTGAATTTATGTCCGGAGAAATCCAGCTGGAGGTAATTCATCACGAAGGCCACCGAGGATAAGTATTCTCCGACGATCGATTCCACGGGCGAGACAATTCGACGACGCTCGCGCTTTGACTCGGGGATTTCACTGAGCGACAGATTCGAAAACGATTGCTCCAGGAAACCCTTCCGAGCTTCCTCTGAGTCAAACCGGCGCCTGTCTGCCTGCCCTCTCACACCAAACTCAAGCACGTAGCGCTGCACAGTCTTGTTTGCCTGACTCAAGGAACTGGAATATATGCGGACTGAGGTTAGAAGGCGCACTTCATGCCTCGCACCCCACACACCTTTACCTTCTGACGTTATAACTTCGAATTCATTCATACTTGCTCGGGCCGCTTTTGCCATGGTCCAGCCGGTCAAATTCTAATCCGCAGGGACTCGCCACCGGTCGAATCGGTGCTTCAGTTCAACAAAAACACGGTCACTGACAATCCCGGCAAATTCACCCGCAACTCCCCACTGCTCATCACCGCGTGGCCCTCACCAAAAATCGTGCTCACGCCGTACATTCCTTGCGCCGGAGTATCCAGCAGAGGAATCTTCATCTTGCGTTGAGTACGAGAATTGTTAAACGCAACTACCACTTTCTCCTCGTCTGAATCCCGGCCAAACACATACGCCGAATCATCCGAAGCCAGGTGCCACAAACTTCCCCGTGCCAGCACGGGATGCTCTCGCCGCAACCGCAGCAAACTCTGCATCGTCGCGAAAATTTCCTGTTGCTCTGCTGAACGCCCCTCCGCCGTAAACGCATTCTTCGCGTCGCCGCTCCACCCTCCGGGAAAATCGTGCCGGTTGTCAGGATCGCCCGCGCCGCTCATCCCGATTTCGTCGCCATAATAAAGTTGCGGAATCCCGCGCAAAGTCAGCGTCAACGCCATCGCCACCTTCAACTTGGCGAGCGCCTCGCGCCTGTCCACGCCTTCCGCCGCCGTCACCAGTCGCGGCACATCATGGTTGTCCAAAAACACCACCAGCGATTCCGGCCGCGGATACAGCGAATCGTGCCGCAACACATCCGTCAGCCTGCCCGCCGGAGCCCCGCGCAGCAAAACATCCCGCATCGCAAAATACAGAGGGAAATCAAAAAGCGTGGTAACGCCGGTATCTACCTTGTCGAAGCGCTTCTGCCCGCCCGCAAAAAACGAAGTCACGCTCGCATCCGGATGAAACACCTCTCCAATCGTCGCCAGATTCGGATACAGCCGCCGCAATCCCGCATGCCAGTTGGCCCAGAACTTTCGCGGCACATACGGAAACGTGTCCAGCCGGTACCCGTCCAAACCCGAACTCTCCGCCCACCAGATGCTGTTCTGCAACAGATACTGCGCCACCAGTGGATTCTCGGTATTCAGGTCCGGCAAAATATTAAAGAACCAGCCATCCAACAAATTCTCCGAGAGCCGCGCAGGGGCGTGCGGATCCACCAGCGTTTCAAAGGGGTCGTGCCCCGCGGTCTCATTTTTAGTTTTCCCGTAAAACGACTCGCTCAGCGGGTTAGCCGAACTGGTATGTTCCGCGGCCGATCCGTGAAACCAGTCCGGCTGCGGCGGATTTTTAACCCACGGGTGGTTCGGCCCCACATGATTCGCCACCGCATCAAAAAATATCTTGACCCCCTGATGGTGCGCCGCCGCGACCAGCTCCTGATACTCGCGCAGCGTCCCCAGGTGCGGATCCACCGCATACAAATCCACCGCGCTATACCCGTGATAATCCTGCGTCGCGCCATTCTTCAGAATCGGCGTCAGCCACAGCGCGCTCACCCCCAAATCCTTCAAGTACGGCAGATGCTCCCGCACCCCGCGCAAATCGCCACCGTGATAAGCGCGCGGCTTCGCCCGGTCGAGAGAATTCGGCGCCTCCGCTGGTTGATCGTTGCTGGGATCGCCGTTGGCAAAGCGGTCGGGCATGATCAGATAAAGCACGTCGCTCTGCGACAAGCCCTGAAATTTCCCCAGCGGAGAAGCGCGCGCAGCCAGCGGCAGTTCGAACGGCACTTTGCCTGAGGGCGTCACTATCCGGCAGATCGCTGTCCCCGACCGCGTGTCCGCGCCAATCTTGATCCACACAAATAAATAGCTTCCCGCCGCCGCCGATTGCGTCCGCGTCACCCGCAGCGTCGGCAAATTGCAGGAAACCTCGGTAGCCTGCAAACCGTGCCCGGAAAGCAGCAACATCACTTCCGGCGTCAGCCCGATCCACCATCCAGGAGGCTCGATCTTCGTGATTTGCGCGGTGTTGTCAGCCTTGTTTTGCGCTGCAGCCCCAAAATTTGCAACGGAAAGTAAAAGCGAGGCGAGGAGAAAAAGAAAAACGCCACGAAGATGGAAAATCCCCAAAGGTTTCACCGCGGAAGCATAGGAAAAAATCCGGCAGGAAGCCAGCCCAAGATATGTTTATGAACTCTTCTCTACAACAAAATGGATGCCCGCAAAATACTCGCGTCAACGCTCCGCCGACGCAAACTTCAAATACCCAAACCTCTCCGGCACATGAAAATTCGGCTTCTCCGTATTCGTCGCGCGCCAAGCGGAATAAAAACGCGGCTCGGAGTCGCCTTCAATGCGGTAAAAATTCGCTCGCCACGTAGCCGCCGCATCAAAATGTGCCACCAAACTCTTCATCGGAATCGCCACTTCCGCCGTCCACGTCTTGGCCTGCTCGTCGATTTTCACGCGCCGCCGTAACCCGCTGTGCAGGTCCTTCAAATCCCCCTTGGCGTCCAGATCGATGTCCAGATCGATCCAGAATCCATTCGGGCTAACCTCAAATTCCTTGTAACGCCGCGCCGCCGATGGTTCCGGCTGCAAAAAAACTTCTGCCACGTCG
The DNA here is from genome assembly GCA_036564765.1 of Candidatus Acidiferrum sp. Taxonomy (GTDB): domain Bacteria; phylum Acidobacteriota; class Terriglobia; order Acidiferrales; family UBA7541; genus Acidiferrum. The sequence goes on from DATCOK010000107.1 coordinate 4,415, forward strand.
CGATCCCACAATTTATCCCGCCGCCCATTCGCGCCTGCGTCCGAAAAAACCGTGATCACTTTATAGCGCGCCACAAATTTCAAATACAGCATCGAAGGCGTCCACAACAGCCGCACCTCTGTAGCGCGGTCCGCATCCGCATGTTTTCCCTGCCAATCCGCCGAGAATTGAACCGGCACTGCCCGGTCCCAAGCTTCGGCAGCCGGAAATCCCTCGCCATCGGGAGCCCCGCGCAATGCCGTGGCCACCGCGGTATCAGCAGTTGCCGCATTCTGCGCCGACAAGTCTGAATCGGAATTCTGTTCTGACATGTTCAAATGTCCTACCCGGCTCTCCCGCAGCAACCCCATTTCCTGCCCGCTTAACGTTCCGGCCGCAACCGCCACCACCCAAAAACTCAGCCCCAGAACGGCGAAACGTGTGCCCAGCCGGGTGCGAACTTTTTGCGCACCACTCCTTTCGCAGCCGCCCACCCGCCGGAATCGCCATGCTAGCATTGGTTGTTCATTCTATAACGTAACGT
>DATCOK010000108.1:0-2023 GCA_036564765.1 Candidatus Acidiferrum sp.
CGGTAAGACTTGGATGTGGCAAGTCACTGGTAGCCATGACGGGAAAGTCTTGACCTTCCTTAGAGAAACCATACTGCCGAGCGTTTACGTCGCTGAGCTTACCCCGGATGGCAAACAACTACTTACCAACAAGCGGCTGACACTCGACGAGCAGGACAACATCGCGTTTTCTTGGACACCAGACAGCAAAGCCGTAGTGTTTAGTTCGGACCGCAACGGTACTCACGAGATATTCAAACAGGCCATCGATCAGCCGTTGGCGGAACGCCTTGTCACCAGCTCGGCGCAACTCTTGCAGCCACGAATTGTGCCTGACGGCTCGGAGATTCTGTACCTTTCCAGAACTACATCCGGCTCCCCAGAAACGCCAATCTCCATTTTCGCGATTCCCATCGCCGGGGGTTCTCCACGCTTAGTCCTGACAGACATCCGCATTTTGGATATGCAATGCGCGCGTTGGCCATCGACTATCTGCCTGTACATTAAGTCCAAGGGAGACGCTTCGGAGACGTTCGAGACATTACGGTTTGATGCCAGAAGCGGTAAGAGTTCAGATCCCCCTCAAATCGACCCAGCCGGTAATTGGGCCTTGTCCCCCGACGGTTCCCAACGAGCCCTGCTCCCTGGTCGTCCCGGTGAAATCATCCGCATCCGGTCTACACTCACCGGCGAATCGCGCGATGTTGTCGTGAAAGGATGGGAGGGGTTGAATACGGTTGACTGGTCGGCGAGTGGAAAGAGTCTTCTGGTTTCTCAGGGACTCTACCCACGCGAAAGCGCATTGCTGAATGTCACGCTCGATGGCACTGCTACGGTCTTATACCGATCCGTTAATCCTGAAATAGATTGGGCCATCCAGTCGCCTGACGGACGATTCGTCGCCATGCAAAACTCTATCCACTCGAAGAATGTCTGGCAGATTGAGAATTTCTGAATCGTTCTTGATTTCCGCCTTACGGTCACGACTAGACGCGGTAGAGGGCGGACGGATACACTCCTTTGCTTACATGTTCAATAATCTAAATTCTGGCAAGGATTGATTTGGCGATGCTGCGCTTTTACACCGCAGGGGAGTCGCATGGGCAGGCGCTGCTGGCGTTCGTCTCCGGCATCCCCGCCGCGCTGCCCGTGGACGTTTCGTTCATCAACGCTGAACTCCACCGGCGCCAACTCGGCTACGGCCGCGGCGGCCGCCAGAAAATCGAAAAAGACCGCGCCGACATTTTCGCCGGCGTGCGCCACGGCAAAACCATCGGCGCCCCGGTGGCCCTGCGCATCGAGAATCGCGACTGGGCTAATTGGGAAAATGTACTGCCCGTGGAAGCATCGCCAGCTTCGGCGGGCAAAGAGAAAAAGTTGGTTGCGCCCCGCCCGGGCCACGCCGACCTGGCCGGCTCACAGAAATTTAATTTTCACGACGCGCGCTACGTCCTCGAGCGCGCTTCCGCCAGAGAAACCGCCGCGCGCGTAGCTGCCGGCGCCTTTGCAAAGCTGCTCCTGCGTGAACTCGGCACAGAAATTGCCAGCCACACCATCCGCGTAGGCCATTTCGCGCTGGAACGCACCGCGACCTGGGAAGAAATTTCCGCTATCAGCACCGACCTCGATTCCCCGCTGCGCTGCGTCGACAGTTCCGTGCAGGAAAAGATGAAAGAAGAAGTCGACGCTGCTCTCAAAGCCGGCAACACCGTCGGCGGCATTTTTGAAGTGGTGGCCCACAACGTTCCGGTAGGACTCGGCAGCCATGCGCAGTGGGACGAAAAGCTCGACGGCCGCCTCGCCCAGGCGGTGATGAGCATCCAGGCCGTCAAAGCCGTCGAAATCGGCGCGGGCGTCGCCGGAGCGGCCTCCTACGGCAGCGAGGTTCAGGACGAAATCTCCTACGACAAGTCCGCCAAAAAGTTTTTGCGCTCTTCCAATCGCGCCGGCGGCATTGAAGGCGGCATCACCAACGGCCAGGACGTCGTGGTGCGCGGCTACCTGAAGCCCATCTCCACGCTGCGTCGCGCCCTCGGCACCGCCG
>DATCOK010000109.1:0-13966 GCA_036564765.1 Candidatus Acidiferrum sp.
GGTAACCCTTATCCCATGCTACACCCGTACATCTGTGGCGGCGTAGGCGTCACCTTTATCGGTCCCCGGGTAGCAACTACGCGCTTACTTTTTATGAGTGGTATTCAGAATCTCATCGGGGATGAGCAGTCGCTGCACTGGCTGGCCACCGACAATATGCGACTCGATGATTTCGTCCACATCTTCCGGTTGGACGTGTCCGTACCAGACCGCTTCGGGATAAACCACCACCGTGGGGCCAAGTTCGCACTGGTCGAGGCAGCCGGATTTGTTGGCGCGCACCAATTGGATGCCGCGTTGGGCCAACTTGGTTTTGAAGAGGCGCTGCAACTCGCCTTGGCCGGAGGGGTCGCAGCAGCCGCGGGGGTGGCCGGGTTCTCGCTGGTTCATGCAGACAAGAATATGCTTTTTAAATTTTGGCACGATGTAGTTTAACTCATTGAGGAAAGCGGCTCTTACACGGTGATAGAACGAGGGCTTAGATCGAGCTAAAGGCGAACGTCTCTAGAAAGCCGTCAGTCCCAGGTGGTCCAGTTGGTAGCGGCCCTGGTTAATTATCTGGTCGTCGTCGATCCAGACGTCGCACTTGCGGGTGAGGACGTCGACGTGGGTTTTGGAGGCCCAGTCGGCGTGGGTCTGGCTGCCGTAGGGATCGCCGAAGGCGAGATGCACGCCGGGGAATTTTTCGTCCTGCAGGAGGATGCCGATCATACGGGATAAGCCGAGGTTGGTGCCGAAGGCCAGTTCGCCCACGCGATCGCTGTTGTTGTCGGTGTGGCAATAGTCCCAGAATTCTTTTTCGAGATCCTTGCGCGAACATTTTGCGTCGAGCAGGCGGGCCTCTTTGATTTCGAGGACGAGCGGTGTCGCTTGCAAATCGCCATACTTGCCGTTGAAGTGATCGCCGGCGGTGGCGTCGCAGACAAATGTGCCGTCGACCGTTGCGGGCGTGGTGAAGACTTCGCCGGCTGGAAGGTTCGACCAGTAACGCGGGCTGATGAGGCCGCTGGTCTTCACCCAGTCCAGGCCGGGATCGAAATGCGCCGCGATGTTTGTGCCCGCCGCGGTTTTCACGGTGAGCGTCTCCGCGCGCATCATGCGTTCGCGCAGGCGGTCGCTCAGGCGGTCGACCATGCGGTAGTCGGCGCGCATGCCTTGCTGCATGATTTCGGCGTTGACGCCGACCATGTGGGCGTAGCGAATCTGGCGGCGCTCCACGATTTTTACGATGGCCATGCGCGCGCCAAGTTCGCCGGGCTGGGGGGTCATGCACAGAATGCCCACGTCGGCTTTTTCCAGCGCTTCGAGAATTTCCGGCGGCGCTTCGCGCATCGGGCGAGGGCCAAAATCCTCGAGCAAAAAGCCGTTGTATTCCGCGCCGGAATTTTCGAGGGCGGCCGCCAAGCTGGCCGCCACCGGTTTGCTGATGTCATCGGCGATTAGCGCGACGCACTCGCCGGAGCGTACCGAAAGGCAGGTTTCCACGGCGTTTTTCGCGCCGGGCATCAACTCCGGCCTGGGCTTGCCAAAACTTTCGCGCATGGTTTTTTATTTTATCGGATTTTGCAGGCGGAGTTAAGCGCAGGGACTCGCATCACAAACCGTGCGATCTCAGTTAGCACTTTCTAATGATTCCCTTGTGGCACTCTCTTGACAGCGCCAGCTAATCCCGCCAATATCGGTTTCCCCCTCCAGTATTTCAACGGCTCGCCGATAGTTTCATTTTTGTTTCTCGTTGCGTGTGTGTTCAGGAAAGCCTCTCTCTTTTCCTGCATGCGGCCAGGGTCCGCGGCGCTCTGCGTGCACGAGTTTCCATAGGATGTCATGGGCCTGTCGATTTTATTTTTCATCTCCGCGGCGTTTCAGCCTCACGGGTACTGCTATCAGTGGAACTCCGGATTGGTGTGGCTCCATGTGGTGTCCGATAGCCTGATCGCCCTCGCGTACTTCACCATTCCGTTCACCCTGTTTTGGTTCATGCGCAAGCGTCGCGATTTGCCGTTTGGATGGATGTTCGGACTCTTCGGCCTGTTCATCGTGGCCTGTGGCAGCACCCACGTCATGGAAGTGTGGAATTTGTGGCACGCCGACTATTGGCTGGACGGCGCTCTGAAAGCCGTCACTGCGGTTGCTTCCATAGGCACGGCGATCCTGCTCGCCAGGCTGGTTCCGCAAGCCATCGCGCTGCCCGCCGTGGAAGAATGGACGGCTTCCAAAAAACTACTCGAAAGCGAAATTCAAGAACGCCGGACCCTCGAAGTCCACCTCCGCTTGAGCGAAGCCAACTACCGCGAAACCGCCGCTCTGGTCGACCTCACTCACGACGCCATTTTCGTCCACAACATGCGGGACGAAATCATCTATTGGAATCGAGCCGCCGAAGCGCTGTACGGCTGGAAAAAAGACGAAGTCATCGGGCGTACCACTCACGACCTGTTGCGCACCGTCGTTCCCAAACCCATCGGAGAAATTGAAGCTGAGATTTTCAACACCGGTTACTGGGAAGGCGAACTCATTCACCACGGCAAGGACGGCTGCCCCGTCATTGTGTCCAGCCGCTGGGCGATGAGCACCAAGGACGGCGCGCCGCAGACCATCCTCGAAAGTAATCGCGACATCTCGCATCGCAAGGAAGAAGAGCAAAAGTTTGAAAGCTTCCTCGAAGCCGCCCCGGACGCGGTGGTCATCGCCGACGAGCAAGGCAACATCGTGCTGGTTAATTCCCAAACCGAAAAAATGTTTGGCTATCCCAGAACCGAACTGCTGGGGCAAAAAGTGGAGGTGCTGCTACCGCAAAAATTCCGCGGAAAGCACCATCAGCACCGTGCCGCCTTCCAAGAACGGCCCAAAGTTCGCTCCATCGGCACCGGCCTGGAGCTGCACGCGCGCAGAAAAGATGGCACCGAGTTCCCGGTCGAAATCAGTTTGAGCCCCTTGCAGACGAAATCAGGCGCTCTGGTCTCCGCTTCCGTGCGCGACATCACCGAGCGCAAACACTTTGAGGAAGCCTTGCGCCAAAGTGACGAGCAACTGCGGCTGCTTATCCAAGGTGTAAAAGATTACGCCATTGTGATGCTTGATCCCCACGGTCACATCACCAGCTGGAGCGACAGCGCCCAGGGCATCAATGGCTACCTCGCCGAAGAAATTATCGGCCAGCACTTCTCCATCCTGCACACCGAAGAAGGCCGCTTACTGCATAAACCGGTGGAAGAACTGAAAATCGCTGAAGAAAAGGGCCGCTTCGAAGAGGAGGCCTGGCGCCTCCGTAAAGACGGGTCGATATTCTGGGCCAGCGTGGTGGTTACCGCGTTGCGCGACCTGAGCGGCAAATTGCGCGGCTTCGGAAAAGTGACGCGCGACTTCTCGCTACGCAAAACGGCCGAGGAAGAGTTGACCCGCCAACGCGGCGAATTGGCCCAAAAGAATTCCCTGTTGGTCATTGCTAACCGCGAACTCGAAGCCTTCAGCTACTCGGTCTCCCACGACCTGCGCGGCCCGCTCCGCACCATCGACGGCTTCAGTCACGCGCTGCTCGACGATTGCGGCGCGCAGCTGAACGAGAAGGGGAAAAGCCATCTGAAGCGCATTCGCTCCGCCACTCAGCGCATGGGCGCGCTCATCGACGATCTTCTGAGCCTCTCGCGATTCTCTCGCGCTCCCATCCATGAACAAACCGTGGATATGACTGCGTTGGTAAGCTCGGTCGCCGCCGAGCTGCACAAGTCACAGCCGGAGCGCCGGGTGCAGGTGGCGGTGGGTGAAGGGCTGGCGGCCGTTGGGGATCCAGGACTATTGCGGGTGGTCATCGAGAATCTCCTGGGCAACGCCTGGAAATTCACGTCCAAGAAGTGCGACGCGCACATTCAGTTCGGCCAGGACACATGCAACGGAGCTACCGCATTCTTTCTGCGCGATGATGGCGCCGGCTTCGATCCCGCTCATGCGGACCGCCTGTTCGGCGCGTTTCAACGGCTGCACGGCACCAGCGAATTTGAAGGCACCGGCATCGGCCTCGCCACCGTGCAGCGCATCATTCATCGCCACAGCGGGCGTATCTGGGCGGAAGGCGCCCCTGGAAAGGGCGCAGCGTTTTATTTCACTTTGCACGAACCGGCCGCCCGGGAGGAAAAGCTTGAACTCCAAAGTAATTCTGTTAGTTGAAGACAATCCCGACGACGCAGCACTTACGCTTCGCGCGCTGAAGAAAAATCAGATTGCCAACGAACTTGTGGTGATCAACGACGGCGTGCAGGCGCTCGACTACCTCTTCGGGCAAGGTTCTTATGCCGGGCGTGACACCGACATAATGCCCCAAGTAGTCCTCCTCGATTTGAAGTTGCCCAAACTCGACGGACTCGGCGTACTCCAACGCTTGCGCCAAGACGAGCGCACCAAACTCCTGCCCATCGTGATCCTCACCTCCTCCAACGAGGAACAAGACCGAATGCACGGTTACGACCTGGGCGCCAACAGTTACGTCCGTAAACCCGTCGATTTCGATTCCTTTGTCACCGCCGCCGGGCAACTTGGATTGTATTGGTTGCTGTTGAATGAACCGCCTCCCGGGAGATCTTGATGCGCGCACCCATTCGTTTGCTGAACATCGAAGATTCCGAAGATGATTCCGCGCTGATGCTCGTACTGCTCCGTCAAGCGGGTTTCGAGCTCTATTGCGAGCGCGTGGACACCGCGCGGGACCTCGCCGCGGCTCTCGACAAGAAGTGGGACATCGTCATCTCCGACCACACCATGCCCAATTTCTCCGGCAATGACGCTCTAAAAATGGTCCGGGCCCTAAATCCCGAGCTCCCCTTTATCTTCGTCTCCGGCACCATCGGCGAAGACGTCGCCGCGGAAGCCATGCGCAGCGGCGCGCAGGACTACGTGATGAAGACCAGCCTCCAGCGCCTCGCTCCCGCCGTCGAGCGCGAACTATGCGAAGCCGAGGGCCGTCGCGAGCGCAAGCACCTCGACCGCCGCGTGTCGCAACTTCAGAAATTCGAAGCGGTCGGCCGCCTGGTCGGCGGCATCGCCCACGACTTCAACAACATGATCGGCGCCATCCTCGGTTGGGCGGAGATGGGCCGCGACGATTCGCCGGCAGACAGCAAGACTCATGAGCGCTTCCAGAAAATCTGCCAGCAGTCCTTGCGCGCGGGAAAGCTCACCGGACAACTGCTGGCTTACGCCAGCGGGCAGGCGCCACAAACGCAAAAACTCAATCTCAACGTTTTGGTTCAGGAAGAGATCGCCTTACTCAGCCGCATCATCGGCGACGACATCAAGATCCGCATTCACACTGATCCCAACCTGCGGGTCACCGCCGCTGACCCCACGCAAATCGAACAGGTGCTCATGAATCTTTGCCTTAATGCTCGCGACGCCATGCCTGGCGGCGGCGACCTGGTGGTGGAAACGCGCAACGTGGAACTGGATGCCAAGTTCTGCCGCGACCGGGGCTTCGATCAGCCGGGCAGCTACGTCCTACTCTCGGTCACCGATACCGGCTCGGGCATCGACAGCACCAACCTGGAACGCATCTTCGAGCCCTTCTTCACCACCAAGTCTGCCAACAAGGACACCGGCCTGGGGCTCGGTCTCGCCACCGTGTACAACATCGTCAAACACCACGGCGGGTTTGTATTTGCGAGCAGCAATCGCGGCGCCGGCACCTGCTTCCGCGTCTATCTTCCCGCGAAATTCGGCGAGCAGGAATTGCGCGAAGCTCCGCGCGTCAACGAACCGCCGCGAGGCACGGAAACCATTCTGCTGCTGGAAAGCCACGACGGTCTGCGGGCCACCGCTCAGGAAATGCTGGAGAAGTTGGGTTATCAGGTAATGGCCGCCGGCGATGGGCGCCAGGGTGTGGAGCTGTTCAAGAAAAATTACGAGCACATCGATCTGGTGATGATGGATGTGGTGTTACCGTCGCTCAACGGACCCGCGGCCTATTCGGAAATGTCTGCTTTACGGCCGGAAATGCGGGTGATCCTCACCAGCGGCTACGCGCCGCAAGCCAAGGAGCTTGCCGGGGCTATGGAAAAAGGTGCTTGCGTGCTGCGCAAGCCGTACAGTCTGATCAGCCTGAGTCAGATGATTCGCAGCGCCCTGGAGCAAAACGTGCAGGTCACCGCGCGTTAGGAGAATCGCGCAACTCTGCATTTAACTGCTGCGCGATCCACTTGTCGGTGCGGGCGTCGAGTAAGTCGAGCGGCAACGTTCCACCATCCAGCATCTCGTCGTGGAAGGTTCGAATGTCGAATTTGGAGCCTAGTCTTTTCCTGGCCCGCTGCCGCAATTCGCGAATCTTCAGCTGGCCGAGTTTGTAGCTGAGCGCCTGCGCTGGCCAGGAAATGTAGCGGTCGGTTTCGGTCTGGATGGTGGGTTCGTCCACCGCGCCCGATTTACGGAAAAATTCCACTACCTGGTCTCGCGACCAACCTTTCGCGTGAATACCGGTGTCGACTACCAGGCGCACCGCGCGAAACAGTTCCGAGGAGAGCCGTCCATAGTCCGAAACCGGATCCTGATAAAAGCCAACTTCTTTTCCGAGTTCTTCGGAATACAACGCCCAACCTTCCACATAGGCATTAAAGCCCAGGCTGTGTTGCCGGAATTTCGGCAAGCCGGTCAATTGCTGCTGCACCGAAAGCTGCATGTGGTGGCCGGGAATGCCCTCGTGATACGCAATCGCTTCGTCGTCCACCAGTGAGCGTTCCGCGAATTTCGAGGTGGCCACCACCACGCGGCCCGGCCGCTTGCCGTCAGGCGTTCCGGTCACGTAGTGCGTCGCTGCGGTAGCCTGAAATGCCGGAATCGCTTCCACGGTGACCGGCGATTTCGGCAGCAGGGTGAAGAGCTTAGGCAGCTTGGGCTCCATCTGCGCGATGTAATGACGGAAGTCGTCGAGAATCTGCTCCGAGGAAGTCGGAATATATTTGGGATTGGTTTTGAGCGAAACGCGAAAAGCCGCGAGGTCCGCGAAGCCTTCTTTTTTGGCGATGACGGTCATCTCCGCTTCGATGCGCTCGATTTCCCGTAAGCCCAACTGGTGAATTTCCTCCGGGGTCATGCGCGTGGTGGTTCGCCCGTAAATATTGTTCTGGTAGCGCTTCTCGCCGTCCGGCAGCGAAGTGATGGCCAGGACGGTGCGGCCTTCCGGGGCGTACTTGGTGCGGATGAAGTCCGCGAACTTTTTGTATGCGGGAATCACCTCGGTGTTGATGGCGTCGGTGATCTGCTGGGTCAGGCGCTTCTGATCTTCTTCCGAAATCGCTGCGGGATATTTTTTTGTGGGCAGGAGGAAGGGGTCGGCGTCGATAATGCCCTGGCATTGCGCGGGAATTTTTTCCGCCAGGAAGCGCACTGGCATCAGCTGGTCTTTCATTCCCTGGCGCAGTACTTCGGTGGTCTGCTCGAGCGCCTGGGGAATCTGCTTGAGCCGCGCGAGGTAATCCTCGTAGTGCTTTACCCAATCGAGCGGCACCGACAGAGGCAGATCGGCAAGCCTGGTGTGGACGCCGTTCTGCTGGTTGATGGGCATCTCATATTCTTTGAAGCCGAAATCGGCGCTGCGCTGTTGGAGGACGCGGACCAGCAGATGGTTGGAAAGCTCGTCCTGATCGGAAAAGCCTGTCGTGGGAATGGCCGCGAGTCGGGCCAGAAACTCTTCGTCCACTTTGTGGCGGCGCATTACGCCGACGAGGGAATAGTCGTCGAGCTTGTCGTTGTATCGGTAATCGCCGAAGGCGGTGGCACGCTCGGGGAAAAAGCGCAGATCGGATTCGTACTGCTCTTCGAAGATGGCGTTTTGCGCGGCCACGCGATCGGCGACCGGTTTCACCTCCTGGGCTGGCAGGGAGAATGATGCGAATAATGTACAGGCGAGAAAACTGAAGTAGCGGCGCATAGGATTGGGAGTCTACCAAACGGGAAGTGGCCGATGAAGAAGGAATAGGCCTCGCGCAGGCTCCGGAAGGTGCGCGCAGCCTGACGCTTAGACTCTTGGCTTTCGTGGAGCCGCAGCTTTTTTCAAAACGCGAAAGGCGGGCACCTGGCCGCCACCACTGGTGACGTTGGCCAAGCCCGTGGCGCTCAAGCGGGTGAGATAGCCGCTTAATTTTCCGTGGAAGAGATACGGGGCGAAGTCCACCAGCATGTCGCGCGATTCGAGGGTGCCCTGCGCGGTGATGTAGGGAAAAACTTCGCGGCGAATGGGGATGCGCTCCTGGATGATCCAACAACGCTGCCCGGCATGGGCGATTGCGGATTGCAGCGCGGCGTCCCATTGGCTTTCGTTGGTTTCCCAGCCCAGGGTTACGCCGGTGCCGCCGTATTCGTCGCTCGGTTTCAACACCAACTTCTCGCGCTCTTTGCGGGCGAAGGGCAGCAATTCGATGGGCTGGCCGTCGCGGGTGGTGCTGGCGTCGGCGACCACTCGCGTCCAGGGAATATGGCGATGGATGATTTCCCGCTCGGCATCAGTAAAGAGCGGGCTGTTCGCTTCGTCGGTCAGCACCGCGAAGAAAGTCTTCACGTGGGGGATTTTGCAGCGAAAGGAATTGGCGACACACACGGCGTTGGCGGTGTAAGCCTTGACCAGCGCTTCGCACTCCGCGGGGTGGGCGACGATGTCGTTGACCAGCGCGCGGCGGTAGACGAGATCGATTTTCTTGCCCTCGGCGGTGAGTTGTTTGCCGTCGAAGGACAAATCGCGGGGGTCGGCAATGAGCGTGGGCACGCCCATTTTTTCGAAGCGGGCTTTCAGAATTTCGAATTCCGTCCAGGTTGGCACGCCTTTGAAATCGACAATGGCGATTTGCGGGCGCTTGGTCTTGCCGCCCCACTCGAGGTAGGTGAGGACCAGCGCGTCGAGTAATTTCGCGCTCAACACATAGCTGTGCACGTCGTAGCTGCGCCTAAACTTGGCCATCATGGGCATGTCGCGGAACATTTCGCCTAGAGTTTCCGAATAACCCGCTCCAGCGGGCGATTCTCCGTTGTACTCCGCGAATTTGAGCGAGTCCGGCAGCAGGAATGCGTCCAGGCGTGACGCGGTGCTCACGCGCCCGTAGCCCGCGGGCAAACGGGCGAGGCGTTCCTCTTCGGGCCGGAGATGAAATTGCGCCAGCAACTTTTTGTTGGCCAGGGCCGCGACGGTGACGCGCTCGCCCAACTCGGCGATGGTTTCCGACACGGGGCGCACGCGCTCTTCTTCTTCGGGCGAGAGAAAAAAGGGGCGCAGAAACGGGCAATGGACGCGGTCGCCGAAGGTCAACTTTTGCACGCGAAGCTTTTTCAGAAAGTCTTTAGGGAGCGCGGGGTCTTTCTGCAACGCCGCTTGCAGCAGGTCCTGCCAGGATTCGGCGGGACTTTCATTTTTGGATGGTTTCGAAACTGCGCTCATTTCGTTTTGGGCTTTGCGGGTTTTGGTGCGTTCGCGTCAGGAGCGGCTTGCTGCGCAGTGGGGTTTGTTGTCGCGGGAAAATTCGCACTAGGAGTCGAACGACCGGCAGCAGGTGAAGCCACTGGCATGGGCGCTGATTGTTGCACCGGACTTTGCGGCCCTGGAACGGTTTGCCCAGCGGCTGCGTGCGCCGCCCTCGGCGTTGGCGCTCCCGTAAATCCTGCCGGAGGCGCGCCTTTTTCACCGGCGGTAATTCCAAGCATGGTTTCCCAACGCGGCCAGGAGTTCGAGGCGTCGCCGCTCAACGCGCGGTCGATCACCAGGCGGGCCATTTTGTCGACGACCTGTTCGAAATAAAATTCGGTGATGCGGTCTTTCTCGAAGTCCGGCGCGGGATTCAGAAAATCGATGGCGTAGGGCACGCCGTCCTGGATGGCGAACTCGATGGTGTTCATTTCGTAGCCGAGGGCCTGGTTGATGGTCTGCGCGTCTTCCACCACGCGCTCGCCGAGTTCGGCAGAGAGATACTTGTGGTCGACGTGATAACGGCGTTCTTTGGGATCGTAGTGCACCGGGATGATGTCGTTTTTCCCGAAAGTGAAACAGCGGACGTATTTGTCGAAGTTGATGAATTCCTGCAGGGTCATGCAATAGGGAGAGGTCTGGTCGTAGGCGGCGAACAATTCTTCCTTGGTGTGGACCTTATATACGTGTTTCCAGCCGCCACCGGAATACGGCTTCAGAATCGCGGGCCGGCCGACGTAATCGAGCAGCGCGTCCCAATCGAGCGGGTATTCGAGGTTGTGGAGAGACTCAGAATTGATGTCGACGTCGCTGGGGTAGCCTTTTTGCGGCAGCAAAATTGTTTTGGGAATGGCGATGCCGAGCTTGGCGGCGACGGAGTAGTTGAAATATTTGTCGTCGGCGGTCCACCAGAAGGGATTGTTGATGACGTAGGTGCCCTGCAGGACGGCGTGTTTGAGGTAGCCGCGGTAATATTCCACTTCGTGCGAGATGCGATCGACGATTACGCGGTACTTGGCGGCTTCGTTCATGCGCGTGCCGCCGAGCTTCACAAACTCCGCGGTGACGCCGTCTTTGGCGCCAAGAGTTTTTACCCGCTCGATAAATGCCGGAGGAAAACTGAATTCCCTGCCGCACAGTAAGCCGACTTTCTTCATTGCCCTGCTCCCCGGATAGTTCGCCCAGCCAATTCTTGGAAGTAGATCCAATTTGTGTTGAGCGGAGGTGAATGCTTCAGAAAAAAATCTGTACCTCGCGCCGCATTGCGCGCTCAGTTCACCGCGTGGACCGACGATTGATTCTGGGTTACGCCGCCGCGGGTTTCGTTCACCAGGTGCTGCACCACGGCCTTCAGATCGCCGGTCTGCTTATACACACGCAGTTGGCGCTCGGCACTGGTGCCTTCGCTCATGATGGTGTGCACATATTCCACGGCGCTGCGGCTGCCCAGTTCGTCGACTACGTCGTCGACGAATTCGAGCAGCTCGGGGATCAGCTCGCGCATGGGCACCTCGGCCTCTTTGCCGAAGTCGATCAGCTTGCCTTCGATGCCGTAACGGGCCGCGCGCCATTTATTTTCTTCGATGAGCGCGCGGCGGTATAGGCGGAAGCTCATGTTGCCGGTGTACAGGCGGTGCAGCTTGACCACGATGGCCTGGGTGAGCGCGGCGATGGCCACGGCTTCTTCCACCTTGGTAGTCACGTCGCACATGCGAAATTCCAGCGTGCCGAAGGCTGGGTGAGGGCGCACGTCCCACCAGATTTTTTTTCCGTTGTCGATGCAGTTCAGTTTGATCAGGAGATTCACAAAATTTTCGTAGGCGCTCCAGGATTCGAATTGTTCCGGCACGCCGGTGCGCGGGAACCTGCGAAATACCGTGGTGCGAAAGGATTTCAGGCCGGTGTTGCGTCCCATCCAGAACGGCGAACTGGTCGAGAGCGCCAGCAAGTGCGGCAGGAAGTAGCGGACCATGTTCATCATGTCGATGGTGGTCTGCTTATCGGGCATGGCGATATGCACGTGCATGCCGAAGATCAGCAGGGAGCGCGCCAGTTGCTGCAACTCCTCGATAATATTTTGATAGCGCTCGCCCGGGGAGATCACCTGGTCGATCCAGCTGGAAAAGGGATGGGTGCCCGCGGCCGCAACCTGCAGACCCGCGCGTTCCGCGGCGGCGACCAGTTCTCCGCGGGTGCGGTGCATTTCGATGCGCAGTTCGTGGACGTTGTCGCAGATATTGGTGCCGGTCTCGACGATGGACTGGTGCATCTCGTGCTTCACCTGCTCGACGATGCTGGGCGAAGCCTCGGAGACCAGCTGCATCACGTGAGAACGCAACGCGCAGGTTGCGGGATCGATGATCTGGAATTCTTCTTCCACGCCGATGGTAAAACGGTGAGCCATGCGGTGGCCTTCAGAACAACGGGAAAAGCGCGGTGCACAATCTCAAGATGCGTATCATACGCTTCCCGCCGCTAAATTACACCGGATGGAAATGAACACAAAAGGCGAAGGTTGTTGGCATCGTGGGTGACTAAAAAAGCTGAAGGCGCGATTTTTATCTGGAGGGAAAAAAGAAAAGCGGGGACAACATCGCGCTCTATCCCCGGACGTTAGGAATCAATCTGACTAGAACAGCGTGCGCTTTTAAGCTGCGCCCATGGAGCGGCGCTGCTGAAAGCATTCCCGGCAAAAGACCGGGCGGCCTTGGGTGGGGCGGAACGGCACGGTAGTTTCTTTGCCGCACTGCGAGCAGTTGGTCTTGGTTTCCGAACGCATCTGCAAGGCGCCACCGTTGCCCATTCCGGGGCCGCCAGCTTCCGCTCGCCGGGCCTTGCAACCTTTACATCGCTTGGGTTCGTTCTTGAAACCTTTGTCGGCGAAAAACATCTGTTCGCCGGCGGTAAATACAAACTCGGCGCTGCACTCCGCACACTTCAGGACTCGATCGTGATATTCCATGAGGCGCTCCCCTTAGCTCCGTTCGCGGCTAAGGGATGGGCGGCTCAGCTGAGGCCTGATTTCGTGGAACTTCCCACTGCGTGGGTATACCCGTATCTAAGGATACCGGGCATGGATCCCAAGGGCCTGCTAGCTAAACTTCGAAATACCCAACGACTTGCCTGACCGGGGCCTGATTCTCGGAAGTGCCGCGCCGAGCTTTGTCAGGAAGCGGAAATTAATCCGCCTCCCTCCGCTGCTTCTTACGCAGTCGCTTCCGCGAAAGCGCTTCTTTGGTCCGGCGCTTCTCGCCGGGCTTCATGTAGAAGCTGTGCTTCTTTATTTCCTTGATGATGTCTTCCTGCTGCACCTTGCGCTTAAAGCGGCGCAGTGCGTTTTCCAGGGATTCACTCTCCTGGATGATTACTTCTGCCAATTTAGAGTCACCCCCAATCCGGTTAGGATTGGTATCAGCGGCGCATAGGAACCGCGCCGTCCTGACTAGATTGTCTCACGAGGGCGTTGGCATCTTCTAATCAATTGAGGCGGTGCAAGTCAAGGAATCTTTCTGCACGGATGGTGACAAGCATCCGGCACTTTTGTGGTATAGCTAGTTCTTCATACTATACTCATCAGTAATATAGCCAGAACACTTTCCTCTTCACTTTTTTTTGCAACGGCTCTGTTGCACGCCATTTCCCGGATACTGTTAGAATTTAGCCGCTCGTATAGACGTGCCCGGGGGTCAGTTCATGTCCGATATGCGCGACGCCATCGGCGTCCTACTCGCCGGAGGTCAAGGCGAACGCTTGTGGCCGCTGACCCGCGACCGCGCCAAGCCGGCGGTGCCTTTCGGCGGGCTGTACCGCATCATCGACATCACGCTTTCCAACTGCATCAATTCCAATTTGCGGCGGGTGTTTGTGCTGACGCAGTACAAGGCACTCAGCCTCAACCGGCATATTCGCGCCGGGTGGTCGCCGCTCGCCGGGCTCGGCGAATACATCGAAGTGCTGCCGCCGCAAATGCGCGTTTCGCAGCAGTGGTATCAGGGTACGGCCGACGCGGTATACCAGAATATTTATTCCATCGGCAGCGAACGGTCCAAGTACGTTTTCATTTTGTCAGGCGATCACATTTACAAAATGGATTACAGCCGGATGCTGAAGCAGCATGTGGATTCCGGCGCGGATGTGACCGTCGCTACGATTCAGATTCCGGTGGAAGAAGCGGCCCGGCAGTTTGGAGTGATCGAGACCGATCGCGACTGGCGCATCGTGGGCTTTGAAGAGAAGCCGGCAGCGCCGAAGGAGTCGCCGCACCAGCCCGGGCATTGCAGCGCGTCGATGGGCATCTACATTTTTAACACCCAGCTGATGATTCCGATTTTGCTGGCGGACTCTGAAGATCCCAAATCGCATCACGACTTCGGCAAGGATATCCTGCCGCGGATCATTGCCAAGCATCGGGTGTTCGCCTACAACTTCGTGGACGAAAATCGCAAAGATGCGCTGTACTGGCGGGACGTCGGAACGCTGGACGCTTATTACGAGGCGAACATGGACCTGGTGAGCGTGTCGCCGGTGTTCAAC
>DATCOK010000110.1:0-3962 GCA_036564765.1 Candidatus Acidiferrum sp.
ATATTGTGCTGTGCCGCGGCCAGCAGAACAACTCCGCGCACTTCCGCGAGACGCAACGCGGTACGCACGTTCAGAGCCGCGAACACCCCTTCCACCGCCATGGCCTGCGGCGCGTACTCTTCGATCAGCCGCGATAACAGCGCGTGGACGTCCTGCAGCGCCGCTCCGTCGCACTCCTTGCGGCGCCTGGCGCTGATGGTGAGCGCGCCATAGTGCACAATGCGCGAAGCTCGCCCGTCGCTCTCCACCACGCCGTAGCCCGTCGGCCCGGCCGCGGCGGGATCGACTCCCAGCACACGGATAAATGTGCTATTGCGATCGGATGCGTTGACGCGGCTCACATTCACGGCCCTAAGTCTAAATCTTCGGGCATGTGCCCGCCATAAAATTTGACGCACGGTTGCGAAATGATGGATCGAACCGCTGGACCCCAAAACAAGAAATGACCGGCTAGGATCGCCGGTCATTTCAGTACAAAGAAAAATCAAAACCAATCGGATAAACCGTCAGCTCGCCGCCACCGCCGCCTGAATCTCCGATTCGTCAATGTCGAAGTTGGCGTAAACATGCTGCACGTCGTCATGCTCTTCGAGAGCTTCTACCAGCCGCACCATTTGCGTGGCTTGCGCGCCCGTCAGCTTGACGTAGTTCTGCGGTACCATCCCGATTTCCGCCGACGCCGGCGTAATTCCCGCACCCGCCAGCGCTTCTTTCACTTTTTCCATGGCCTCCGGCGGCGTCACGATGTACCAGATCGAGCCATCGTCCTTCATATCTTCCGCCCCGGCTTCCAGCACGATGTCCAGTAGCTTGTCTTCGCTGGCCGCTTCCTTCGGCACAGTAATCTCGCCCTTGCGGCTGAACATCCAGCCCACCGCTCCGGCTTCGGCCATGTTGCCGCCGTTCTTACTCATCAAGTGGCGAAATTCACCGACCACGCGATTGCGGTTGGTAGTGACCACCTGGATCAACATGCCCACGCCCCCAGGTCCGTAGCCCTCAAACGTGGCTTCTTCGTATTGTTCGCCTTCGAGCTGCCCCGTACCGCGCAAGATGGCGCGCTCAATGTTGTCATTGGGCATATTTTCGTTTTTGCCCGCGAGAATCGCTGTGCGTAGCCGCGGATTGGAGTTCGGGTCGCCTCCGCCGATGCGCGCGGCGATGGTGATTTCGCGAATCACGCGTGTGAATGCGCGGCCGCGCTTGGCGTCCGTAGCCGCCTTTTTATGCTTGATGGTTGCCCATTTTGAATGCCCGGACATGACACATCCTTTTAGTCGAAGAAGGTTTTCCGCATCTTCTGCGGGGGTTGATGCTGGGCTAGTGCGGGCTCGGCCGCTGCTCGTTCGAGGAGCGCCGGAGGCCCGTTCGATGCACTTGCGGAGACTGCGGTGACCGCTACCCCTGCAAAACGTAGGCAGTTTAGCACATGCCAGAGGGGCGGGAAACAGTGCAGGGCCATCTTACAGGCTTGGCAAATGTACGCGAATCGGAAGTCCGGCGGCTACTCGAGCCGTTCTTTTGAGTCTGCGGAAGTCGCGTTCAAGACCCGCGCGTACGCTGCGGCAATCACGCCCCATGAAAAATAATGGCTCTGCGCGTCCCGGCTGCGTTCCGCAAGAGACGCTCGGTAGTTCTGATCCGACAAAATGCGAAGCAAAGCGGGCCCAAACCCGGTATCGTCGCCCGCCGGAACGAGCACGACGCCTGCCTCTGTGATGGGTGGCGCCGTTTCGGGTCCAGATTGAGCGATCACCGGAAGCCCACAGGCGATTCCAGCAATGGCGCTCCCACGGCGGGTCGAGATCGCGTCGCGCACGAAGAGCAACGCATCGCTGGCTCCTAGGACACGAACGATTTCTTCGGCCGAAATGAGTCCCATCACCCTGACCTCGGCCAGCGGAGCCGAGAGCGCCGCTCTTAAATCTTCGCCGCCGGCTTCTGAATGGCGTCCGAAGATCACGAGGCGTATTGGCCCGACGCCCTTTGCTGCGTGGGTTACAGCCTCGGCGATAACGCGGACTTCTCGTCGTCCCCGAGGGTAGCCAGTAATCGAAAAGACCGCGACGGTTGGCCGCGTATCGTTGCGATCGCGAAAAGCGGCCCAGGCTTTTTCCGGAGCCGGGAGATTCGCGCCCACTGGAATGAAGGTAATGTTGCGCGGGTGCACCGGCACCCAAGAGATTTTTTCGCGAGGCACAGTAAAAACTGCTGCGTCGCTAAGGTTTAAAAGTTTCCGCATTGCGGAAATCTGCGCGCGGCGTCGCAGGCGATCGATCCAACGGTTTCCGCCGTAGGCCTCGGCGTCGTGAAAGACCACCGCGCACCGTGCACCACTCTTCTTCAAATGTTTGAGTACGCGCACGGCACGTCCGGGAAAACCTCGCCGGGACCATGCCAGGGCGGTGTATTGCAGCAAGAACCACTCGACTGGTGCTTCGCCAAGCCGTCCGTCGAACTCCTGCAAACTCGCGGGTGTGCCAACTTCGCTCCAGCGCACGCGTGCAATTTCCAGCGCACAATTTTCCACCGCGAGCGCGTCACCAAGGAAGCGGCAATACTCTTCGACCGCGTCGGTCGGTTCGTCGCGCCGCCCGAGTACGGCCAGGCAGCGAATCCGTTGTTCCGCGGAAAGAGCCAATCTCTTGTCCTCGCTGTCGCGCAAGTAAAATTGAGCCGCGCCGGCCCAAGGTTAACACGCAGGCACATTCGAGTTTAGGAGTCGGGCCCGCTGCGGCTTATTTATGCCGCACACACACAATGTGAACCATTGCTCGGGCCCCGAAGGCAAACTTGAAACAGGTATACTTTCGCCAGCGTGCTGCCTCTCATTCCATTTCACGTTTCTCGCCGTGCTTACGCATGATTGAGCGTCCGCTGCGCGTTCTGGTGGTGCTGTCTCACGTTGTGCAATACGCCGTTCCCGGTTTTCGACAACTCGCCCTAGACGAGCGAATCGAGTTTCACGTGGCGTATTGCAACTTGCGGGGCGCCGAACCCGGCCTTGATCCCGAATTTGGAGCGGTCGTGCGGTGGGACGTGCCGCTGTTGGACGGCTATTCCTGGACGCACATCCCCAACCGCGGTTCTGGCGCGGAAAGGTTTTTCGGCTTGTTCAATCCCGGCCTCTGGAAATTCATCCGCCAAGGCAAATACGACGCCGTCATTTGCTACACCGGATATCTGCGCGCATCTTTCTGGATCAGCTATTTGGCGGCAAAAAGTTCGGGTGCGCGTTTTCTGTTTGGCAACGATTCCATAACACTTTTTCCGCGCGATGGCCGTTCGTGGAAAGCCACGGTCAAAAAAAATCTTTGGCCTCGGCTCTTCAGGCTGTCCGACCAGGTACTGGTGCCGTCCTCAGCTTCGCGTGATTTGATGCTCACTCTGGGCCTCAAACCAGAACACATCACCCTCGTACCGATCGTCATCGACAATGAATGGTGGATCCGCCAGTCCAGTCTCATTCACCGTGATGTCGTCAGAAGTTTCTGGGGCGCGACTCCGGAGGATTCGGTTGTGTTGTTTTGCGCGAAACTACAGCCTTGGAAGCGCCCCATGGATCTGCTCCGGGCCTTTGCCCAGGCTCGACTGCCGAATACGCTCCTCGTATTCGCGGGGGACGGTCCAATGCGCAACGAGTTAGAAACGGAAGCGAAGAATCTGAGCATCGATTCACGCGTGCGTTTCCTTGGCTTTGTCAACCAGTCGCAACTTCCCGCGGTATACACATCGGCGGATGTCATGGTGCTGCCCTCGGAATTCGAGCCGTTTGCAGTAGTGGTCAATGAAGCGATGTGTTGCGGTTGCCCCGTGATTGCCAGCCACGCTGTTGGCTCTGCGCGCGATTTGATCGCGCCTGTGCAACCCGGCTTCGTCTATCCGAGCGGTGACGTCTCGCAGCTTGCGGCGATTTTGAAGCGACAGTTGCCGGGCCGCGCAGCACTGAACGAGTTGGGCGC
>DATCOK010000111.1:0-15148 GCA_036564765.1 Candidatus Acidiferrum sp.
CCCAAGTTGCCGCCGCTATGGCTGACTCGGTGTCGTGACCGTCGATGTGCAAGGCGCCAGCGTCCAGAATCCACTGGCGCTTCAGGTCTTCCGCACGCAGCGTCAGACGGCTGTCACGCTTCCACAACACCGTCCGTTCTCCCGTGTCGTCCACCAGAATAAACGCTTGCTGGCTCGCGCAACCCGGTGCGGTGAAGAGATGCGCCTCAACGCCAGCCCTCAAAAATTCACGTCGATGAATTTCGGCGGCATGATCGTCCCCCACCTTGCCGACATAGCGGGTGCGCAGTCCCCAGTGTTGGCAGGCCATCACCGCGGAGGCCACCTGGCCTCCCGGCAAGATATTCGCGGAGTGGAATTCCACCTTGGACCCGAGCGCTGGATAATGCGGCAGTGGAATCAGCGTGTCAGTGGCGTTTAGGCCAACTCCGACTAGGTCCACACCCATAGAATTGGTCATGATGTCTTGAAGTCAACTTTCATAAGCACGCCTGCCGTCTCGAGGAACTCGGCCCTCATATCGCTACTGAAAGCGCGTCACGATAAGCAGCGCGCCGCCAATGGCCACGACATCTTCCAAGGTGGCAATGACCAAATCTGGAGCTTTCAACGCTCTCACCAGCCCGGTGCGGGCCTGGTAACCGCCATAGGTACCGACCAATGCACCTGCGATCCCGATCGCCGCCCCCAACGGAATCGACTGCGACCCGGCTACCGCGATCCCCGCGCCGCACAAGGCTCCCATCAGGATGCGTGCGATCAGACCCGGCGGCGCCGTACGGCTGGGCGTGAACGGCAGTTGGTCGGCGATTAATTCGCCAACGGCCAGAGCAATAAAGATTGCCATGGCCAGTGTGGTAGTCAGGAGTGACAGCGAAGAGTTGTGCAAATTCAGCCAGTTATGATGTGCCGCCCACGCCAGAACCGCCGGTGCCGTCAGCGAACGTAAACCCGCGACGACCCCGAGCAAGAAAGCAAGAAACAAAACTTCAGAAGCATTCATCAGCAGTCCCTCGAGCATCGTTTACAAATCTGAAATTACCCGGACAGGATAAAGCCCTTATGGCTGCCGGACGAACTAGATAATAATTCACTTATGGATGGCATTCCCGTCAAAAACCACTTTGCCGCCCACGATGGTCTTGAGCACCTCTACGTGGCGAATTTTCACCGGATCGATGGAGGTGATATCCTCGTTCAATAGAACCATGTCCGCCAACTTCCCCGCGGTGATAGAGCCTTTGTTCTTTTCCTGAAATTCCGCGTACGCCGAACCCATGGTGTAAGCCTCGATGGCTTCCGCGACCGTCAACTTCTGCTCCGGGAACCAACCTTCGGGATGTTTGTCGTCCAGCGTCGCGCGGGTAACCGCCGCATAGATCGTTTGCATGGGATTGAGCGGCGCGACATTCCAGTCCGTGCCAAAGGCCAAACGCACGCCATGCTGTAAGAAAGTCCGGAACGCATAGGTGCGACTGGCGCGGTCGTGTCCGATGCGTCCTTGGGCCCAACGTCCGTCGTCGATGGCGTGGTAAGGCTGCACCGAAGCAATCACATCGAGCTGATCGAAGCGCTCGAAATCCCTGGCGGCCATGTGTTGCGCGTGCTCGATGCGCAAGCGTCGGTCGGCTGGCCCGTGCGCCTTGGTCACTTCCGCATACAAATCGAGGATCATGGAAATTCCCTGATCGCCGATGGCGTGCGTACAAATCTGGATGCCCGCGGCGTCCGCGGTCATCATGTGGCCGCGCATGCGCGAGACGGGATGCATCTCGTCAGATAGCAGGCCATGATTTCCGGGTTGATCGTCGAAAGGTTCGAAAAAATACGCGGTTCGTGAGCCCAGCGAACCGTCCGCGTAACCCTTCACTGCGCCAATGCGCAGAAACGGTCCGCCAAAACTGTGGCGCACTCCAATCTTCACTTGATCGTCCACGAAAGCGATGGGGGGCGCGGCGTAAATACGCGTGGTAAGCATGCCGCGCTCGAGCAATTCCGCGTACATAGCGATATCCGCGTAATCGGGATTCATGTCCTGCACGCTGGTCACGCCAACGGACGCAGCATGCGCCAACGCACGCTGGACTGCGTGCGCTCGCTGCTCGTGCGACAGCGCCGGAATCACCTTATAGATGTAGCTCATGGCTGCATCTTTGAGCGCCCCAGTCGGATTGCCCTGCGCGTCGCGCACGATCGCCCCGCCTGGCACTTCCGCGGTCGACTTATCGACACCCGCAAGTTTCAAGGCCACCGAATTCATGAGGCCCATATGCCCGTCGTAGCGACTGACAAACACCGGGTTGTCGGGAGTCAACGAATCAATCGTCTCTTTGGTGGGGAGTTCCGCGGGATTCCATTTAGTCTCGTCCCAATCGCCGCCGAGAATCCACTCTCCTTTGGAAGTGGCTTTGGCTTTGTCGCCGATGCGGCGCGCAAATTCCTTGGCGCTGGTTGCGTCATTTAATTGCACGTTGTCGAGTTGCGAGCCTCCGCTGATAAAGTGCACGTGCGCGTCGTTGAACCCGGGCAGCAATAACCTCCCCGCTGCATCGAGCACCTGGGTTTGCGGGCCGCGCCACACTTCTACCTCGGCATTCGAGCCGACCGCCACGATTCGGTCACCCAGCACGGCCACGGCTTGCGCGCTGGGGATGGCTTTGTCCACCGTCCAGACCTTCGCGTTTTCGATAATCAGATCGGCGGCCGGCTGGTACGGACCTTGAGCAGTCAGCGGCATCGTCCACAACACAAAGAGCGACATCACCAAGAAACTGAGTCGGGTTTTCATCCGAAAATCCCCTCCACACTCGGCCAGCCTGCGAACCGACTGGTACAACGTTATCAAGGCCCCGCACTGTTTGCATGGAAGGCTACCTGAAAACGGAAATTCCTGGAGAAGAATCCGTAGAGCGGTTCTACCTGCTGGACGGTATGGCGAGGGATGCTATCATATTCCGCGCTCCAATCTTTGATTTGCAGCGTGGTCCGCCATTCAAGTGTTTAAAGGCCCTCATGCCAGCTGGACAAAATCCCGCTTCGAAGCCGCCGCTCAAAAACCCCATACTTTATTCTTCGCTGGTTCTGCTGGCGGTATTTCTCTATGTGATTTGGATATTCTTCGCGCGTTGGCAGGAGAACCGTCAGATACAGCGGCAAGCCACGGAAGAGAAGTCTCAGAAACAACTGGAAGCCGACCGCAAGACCGTGGAAGAGATGGGTGGCAAGGAGTTGGCTATTCAAAGTTTTTACGCCAGCGCCGGAATTGTGCACAAAGGCGAGTCGCTGCAACTGTGCTACGGCGTCGCCAACGCCAAGACCGTCAAGCTCGAACCGCAGGACAATCCCGTGTGGCCCTCCTACAATCGCTGTGTGGACGTCTGGCCCCAAAAAGACACCACCTACACGCTCACCATTCAAGATGCCGCTGGCAATACCAAATCGCAGGCGCTCGACATCAAGGTTAAGTAGCTTCCCGGCGATTTCACGCCACGACCTGAGCGCGCCTTTCAACGGCCCGTTACGTCGCCAATCGCCCCTTGTGGCCGCAATTCCTCACCATCTATAATCGTTCCTGCGCGGGGTCCGGCATCCTTCGGACTCCGCGGTCTTTTTAGGAGCACTGGAAAGCCGTACGCGACGACCACCATGCCCGACCCGCTTGCAAAAATTAAGCAGAAGCTCCTCGAAGAGATCGATCATCTCTCACACGAACTGAACGTCGATCTCCCCAAAGAAATTGCCGTCGCTCGCGCCCACGGCGACCTTTCCGAAAACGCCGAGTACAAATACGCAAAAGAACGACAGGGCTTCGTGAACGCGCGCCTAGGCCAACTGAAGAAGCGCCTTGGCGACCTAGGGATGCTGAATCTTACGAATATCCCCAAGGATCGCTCCGGTTACGGCTCACGGCTCATCGTGTTGGACACCCAGCGGGACGTCAAAATCGAATACAAACTGGTGAGCACAGAAGAAGCCGATGTGGAAAAAGGCCTGATCTCCACGACATCTCCCATCGGTAAGGCTCTGCTCAACCGCAAAGTTGGCGACGAAATTGAAGTCGCCACCCCCGCAGGGAAAAAAGAGTTTGAAGTCGTTCGACTGACTACCATCCACGACGAAGCGTAACCTTCGGCCGCCGCCTCTCGTCCCATGGATTGAGGTTCAAACTACGCTGTTTTTGTGAGGGTCCGATGTATTGGGGAGCTGGACCGGAACTTGGCTTGTTAACACTGTTCGGTTATCTGTCTTTTCTCGCTGGCGCCATGACCATGTGGCGCGGGCGTGAAGATGTTTCCCTCTGGCTGCACAGTGAAGCTGGCGTCTTTCGCCGCAACCTTTCACGCTATACCGCTGTGGGACCTTTTTATAGCCCACGGGACGAATCGCGCCTCAAACTGATCCCGGGCTTTGTCGTCGGCTCTATAAGCCGCATGCCGCGTGCGCTGGTCGCTCGTTGCGTTGTGCTGTTGCTTGCTGCTCCTGTGCTCGTCCTGCTTGACCTCTTTTTTTAGCCCCGCCTGAAAATTCGTACTGGCAACTTCGAACTTCCTGTCAGCGCTTGCGTGGACAAAACGGCCCTGCTTTGCCATGCTCGATTCGCCGATGAAACCGTCACTGATCGTCCATGGCGGCGCTTGGGATATCCCCGATACCGCCGTAAGTGCCTGCAAATCAGGATGTGAAAGCGCACTAGCGGCCGGCTGGAGCATCCTTGAAGCGGGCGGCTCGGCGCTCGACGCCATCGAAGCCGCGGTGGTCATTCTGGAAAACGATCCGATCTTTGACGCCGGCTACGGTTCGCACCTGAATCTCGACGGCTCCGTCGAATGCGACGCCATCATTATGGACGGCGGCACTCTTCGCGCCGGTTCCGCTGCCGGGCTCCAACACGTCCGCAACCCCGTGCGCCTCGCGCGCAAAATTATGGAAAACTGTCCGCACATGATGCTGGTCGCGGAAGGCGCCGAGCGTTACGCGCGCGAGCAGGAAATTACGCTTTGCCCTAACGAAGAGTTGATCACTGACGCTGAACGCGAAGCCTGGGCCAAATGCAGACTCGACAGACACGCCGCAGCCTTCCATCGCGGCCATGAGCAGGGAACAGTCGGCTCCGTCGCGATCGACGGCGAGGGTCGACTCTTCGCCGCCACTTCCACCGGCGGAACCTGCTGCAAACTTCCCGGTCGCGTCGGCGATTCGCCGCTAATCGGTTGCGGCTGCTATGCCGACGCACAGAGTGGCGGCGTCTCCTGCACCGGCTACGGCGAAGCCATCATGAAAATCGTTATGGCCAAAACTGCAGTGGACTTTCTGCGCCCGGGGTCCGCCACAATGGAGCGTCCGGATCGGCGTGACGTCTCAACCGAAGTTCCAGACGAATCCGGACTCGCAGTGGCTGCCGCGCGAAAGACTGTAGAACTGCTCGGCAGTCGTACCCACGCCACCGGCGGCCTGATCCTTCTGGACCGCCACGGTCATCCCGGCTGGGCCTTCAATACCCCCCGCATGGCTTACGGCTTTGTGCATAGCGACGGTTCATTTGCTACCTCCGTCTGATTTCCTCATCCCATCGCCGCTTAGAATCGTTTAGCGAATTCCTTAACCTCCGGTTCACGCTCCGCTACACCACATAGCCTCAATACTGACCGATGTTCCTCCCCGCGATTCGAGCATTCGGCGTAAAATGCCAATGCCGATATTCGCTACTTTGGTGCGGAGGCAACTGCATGTGGCGGCTGATTTTCGTTCTGGCTATAGCTTCTGCGAGCCTGGCACAGACACATCCGATCCTGTCCCTCGGTTCGGATGCGCCGGATTTTTCACTCCCCGGTGTCGATGGAAAGATCCACCAGCTCGCTGACTACGCCTCCAGTCCGGTTCTCGTAGTCGTGTTCACCTGTAATCACTGTCCTATTGCGCAAATGTACGAGCAACGCATCCAGCAGCTCGACGCCGATTTTCGCGATCGCGGGGTCAGATTGGTGGCCATTCAGCCCAACGACCCCAATGCCCTGCGCATTGACGAACTCGATTCTTCCGATGTGAGCGATACCTTGGAAGAGATGAAAATCCGGACGGAATTCAAACATTTGCAGTACACCTATCTGTACGACGGCGACACACAGTCGGTCACCCGCGCTTATGGCCCACAAGCCACGCCGCATGTATTTATCTTCGATGAGCAGAGAAAACTGCGCTACGAAGGCCGCGTGGATAACAGCTATCGCACGGAAATGGTCAACACGCAGGACGCGCGCAATGCCATCGAGGCGTTATTGGCGCATCGTGAAGTGCCGGTGAAAAAGACTGGGGTCTTCGGTTGCTCTACGAAATGGGCGGAAAAAGCCGTTGCGCGTACCGAAGCGATCCGCAAGATCGAAGCGCAGCCCGTCACATTGGAAATGGCTAGCGCCGCGGATCTGCACACCTTGCGAAGAAATCCTTCCAGACACGTGACACTCGTCAGCTTTTGGGCCACCTGGTGCGGTTCGTGCATCGAGGAATTTTCTGACCTGCAGGAAACCTTTCGGATGTACGGCGTGCGCGATTTCGATCTAGTGACTGTCTCCGCTAACATGCCCGACGAGAAACCCGGCGTCTTGAAAATGCTCGAGAAAAAGCATGCCACCAGCCGCAATCTCTCATTCGATTCCAATGATACTGCCGCGCTTCAGGCAGCTTTTGATCCCGAATGGCAATCCGCCGTTCCGTATACAGTGCTTCTCGATGTCGATGGAAAAGTGATCTACAAAACTCTAGGCAGCGTGGATCTCCTTGAGCTTCGCCGCAAGATATTGGCCTATTTGCCTTCGGATTACCCTGGTTTCAATCGCTATTGGCAGACAGACCCACGCGCGGAAGAAAGTAAATCTAAGTCACCGCTACGTTAGAGTTGGCTCGACGGTGATGCCCCATCGGAAAAATTAGTCCTTGCTGACATTACCGCGAATTACGCTGACCGAAGCTTTTGGCAGTGTGAATGTCGTTTCTGGGTTTGCTTCTATTCTGGTTGCGACCGGGGGATTATCCGGATCTGGTTGGCTGTTGGGTCCGTCATCAATCCACAGATATTGTTCACTGCCGAAGGTAACGAATGTCACCGCGCCCGTAAAGCTCGTGCTGCGCTTCTGATCCCCGCCTTCAAAGGCGATCGTGACGGTGTGCGCATTGTTCTCATCGCGATTTACCAGCATCACCGACCACCGGCCGTC
This sequence comes from Candidatus Acidiferrum sp., assembly GCA_036564765.1. GTDB lineage: Bacteria > Acidobacteriota > Terriglobia > Acidiferrales > UBA7541 > Acidiferrum. Next base: position 7,212 of record DATCOK010000111.1, read on the forward strand.
CGGTCGCTTCACGGTATAGGCGGTGACTAGGGCGTTTCCTTTCGCGTCTTTGATATCGACCGACGACGGGAACATGTGGTGGACGCCGGAGTGATGTTGCACCCATTCGAGGTTGATCATGTGCGCCGCAAAATACGGCGACGTATAGCCCTTGATATTGTAATTTTCATCGGCCACGAAATTGGACCAGGACGACCAGCCTTGGCAGGATTTTTCCACCGTCTGCGGTTGAATCGGCGAGTGATAGAAAGCCGCGCCGCCCCCTTCGAAGAACGAGCCGATATTGTCGGCTAGCCACAGCGCGGCAAAAATCGTAACCATCGGGCCGGTTAGTTGCGCGGCCAGATGATTTTCCGTAACCATCAGAGGAACATCTTTGGGGACGCCGTCGTCGCGCCACACCTGCAAAATATGCTTTATCAATTGCGGCTCGGAATATAAAGTGTTCCAGGTGATGCTGCACGGTTGAAACGGATAATGTTCGAAGGAAACGAAAGACAGATCGGAGAGCCGTCCGCGCTTCTTCAAGTATGCGATGAAGCGGCCCATCCAGGAGGTCCGGCCCTCTGCATCCGGCCACACGCGAATGTCCTCGTTCACGCCTTCAAAAATGGGCCCGCCTAGTTTCAGTGAGGGATCCACTTTGTGGATGGCCTTGGACCATTGGATGTATAGAGCGCCGTAGTCTTCAGGAAGGGCGTGCTTGCCGTCGGGCTCCTCGCCCATTTCGATGTAGCCAATCGGGTAGCCACGCTTTTTGAGGTAGGCGATCTCCGCTGCCGCATCGTCCGGGGTGCCGTAGAGCATCGTGACCGGGATCATCGCCGGTAAATTATTGGTTAGCCCGCTCCGAAAAAAAAGATCGAAGCCGGTGTGCTGATATTTTCCACCCTCGTAAACATCTTCGGAAGAGTGCCAGGGATCAATGGAAGACGCGGTGTAGGTGATAGCCTCCTCGGCTGGTTCCTTCGGAGCTTCGCTAAATTTCCCCGAAGCGTCTACAGTGCCGGCGTGAATTTGCTGTATCGCGTAGCCGACACAATTACGTGGATCGGAATCGCCATGTTCGTCACACGTGCCGGAGGATTCCGTCATCAGTAGGCGAATGTAACGCGCAGAAACCGGGCTATCGGAAAAGCGCACCAACGCTTGGCCGCCTTTGGCATCGGTCAGCGTGCTTGCCGCAGTGCTCTTCCACTGGCCTTGCGGACCCTTGTCGAAATCGAGAGCATCGATCCCGCTCCAATATTCGACGGTGTACTTTGTGGCGTATGGCGCGGCCCACGCGATGCTCACCGCGTTCACCGATTTTTCTTTCTTGAGATCGAGCACGACCCACTGCGGATGCGATGTATCGCTTTCGCCGGTGAACTTGCTGGTCAGATATGGATTGCTTTTCCAGTAAGTCAGATTCGGGCCCTGCACGGGGCGGTCGCCATCGGTGGCGAACCCGCGATGTGGCAAAGCGTAGGCAAGAATGTACCGCTGCGACTCTTTCAGTTCGGTGCTGCCGGTGAAGTATCCGCTGAGGTGCGCGGCATCGCTCCACGTTCCATTCTCCGTCCAGTGCCACGCAGCCATGCGCAGTTCGGTATTATTGCGGTAGGTAATCGGCCCCCATCCCGCCGAGAGCGATTCCTGAATAATGTGCGGCGAGTATACCTTGTCGATGTCGTAACGCGACAACACATCGATGGAACTGCCCAGTGCCTGGTCGGGATCGAACGAATTAATTTCGTGGCCAGGCGTGGCATCGATGCGCACTACTGGAACTTCCTCACCGGAAGCACCGAGCGTTTGCGCAAAGCCTGTCATGGGATAAAAGAGACAGAGAGCGATCAGCGTTCTGCTGAAAACTCGAGAGAACGTTTCACCTCGATCGCCCCACGGCCAGTGTCGCGAAAAGAGCTGAGCGGTGCGCATTCGTCTCCATTTCCAGAACTAAATCGTTTCAAGCCGTGTGATTTGCAGTCCGAACGATATCGGAAACCTCGTCATCATCCAATCTGTTTATGAATCGCAACGCGGCCCTTAGACCGTCGTTTACGGTGAGTTCAATCATATAATCGCCTTTGGCTATGGCATGGATTTCCGCACGCGTGTGCTGGTTATTTGACACGGAACATGGCGCGACCGATCGCCTGATTCCACGGTGGCTTTTTCTGCGCGCGTTGGGTTTCATCTACTTTTCCGCATTTTTCTCGCTGGTGTTTCAAATTCATGGGCTCATCGGCCCGCAGGGAATTCTTCCTGCCGGCGAATATCTTCAGGCCGTAGCACACGCCTTTGGACACGCGAAAGGCGTGTGGTTTGCCCCCAGCTTGCTCTGGTTTTCGAGTGGGCCGCACATGTTGAGCGCGGTGTGTTGGATCGGCATGGGCGCATCGCTGCTGCTCGTAGTCAATTGGTGGCCGCGTGGAATGCTGGCTGTGTGCTTCGTCTGTTTCTTGTCCTTTGTAACCGCGGCGCAGGATTTTTCCGGTTACCAGTCAGACGGCATGCTGCTAGAGGCCGGTTTTCTCTCGTTGCTTTTTTCTCCGGCCGGCTTCCGTCCCGGGTTGGGATTGCAGTCACCATCGTCACGCGCCAGTTTGTTCTTATTGCAGTGGGAATGGTTCCGCATCTACTTCGAGTCTGGTGTAGCGAAGATCATGAGCGGCGACGAACAGTGGCGGCACTTCGCGGCCATGGATGAGTATTACCAGAACGGGCCGCTGCCCACGTGGATCGGCTGGCATGTGCAACATCTTCCACACTGGTTCCACGCTTCCTCGACTGGCGCCACACTGGTGCTCGAGTGGGCCCTGGTCTGGATGTTGTTTCTGCCACGCCGCTGGCGCATCGTGGGCTTTTTTATCGTTACTCCGTGGGAACTAGGCGTAATTCTCACCGCAAACTACGCGTTTCTAAATTACCTCGTGCTGATTCTGGGGTTCCTGCTCTTAGACGACCGCTTCCTACTTCGGTTCATGACGGATAGCTGGAAAAAGGGCGTGGACAAACTTCATTTGCCGAGTCAGGATCAGCACGAAAACGCTCCAGTTTGGTCTCAGAAGTTAAAACTGTCGAAAATGGTCGCATCGGCAGTTCTGTTTTCATGGCTTTTTTATGCGACTGTCGCGCAATTGACCTGGATGGTTTTTTCGCTGCCACTGCCTACTTCACCGGTGGCGGCCCTGGATCCATTTCGCATCGCGAACCGCTACGGGCTGTTTGGCGTGATGACCCGCGGCCGCTACGAAATCGAATTTCAAGGTTCCCAGGACGGCAAGAATTGGATCGCCTATCCCTTTCGCTTCAAACCTCAAGACCTCGACAAACCCCCAGGAATTTACGCACCGTATCAGCCGCGCTTTGACTGGAATCTGTGGTTCGCATCGCTAGGATCGTGGCGCGACTATTCCATCGTACCGAGAACGGAAGAGAAATTACTTTCGAACGATGCAGACGTACTGCATTTGTTTAAAGCCAATCCGTTCCCCGAGAAACCGCCGAAACAAGTGCGTGCGGTACTCTGGCAATATTGGTTCACGAGCCTGCAGGAAAAACGCACCAAAGGCCTGTGGTGGCGACGCAAGTTTTTGGGCCTCTATGCACCTGCCGTAGAGCGGAAAGCTGACGGCACGATTCGCGCAACGGAATGGCCGACCGCCGGTCCGCGCGAAGAATAGTCACCGACTGAAGAAGCTCCAGGAAATCAGGTCTTCCTAAATTCTTGAATTCTTAAGCGCCATTTTCGCCGCGTGATAACCGCACATCCCGTGCACGCCGCCGCCTGGCGGAGTGGACGAAGAACAAATGTAAACGTCGCGTGCGGAAGTGGCGTAACGCCGGCACGTGGGCCGCGCGAGAAAATGGCGAATGTCCATCATGCCGCCGTTGATGTCGCCGCCGATCAAGTTTCCGTCCATGGACTCGAGATTCGCGGGAGAAAAGATGTTTCGCGCAAGTACGCATTCGCGAAAGCCTGGTGCGTACCGTTCGATTTGATTTTCGAGTTTCCCGAGCATATCGACTTTCGAGCCATGCGGAACATGGCAATAAGCCCAGGCGGTATGTTTCCCTGCGGTGGCGCGAGAAGTGTCGAACAAGCTGGGCTGTGCGAGCAGCACAAACGGTCGATCGGCATGGCGTCCCCGCCGCACCACTTCTTCCGATTGAGCAATTTCTTCCAAGCTACCGCCAATATGAACGGTAGCCGCTTCCAAACATGAAGGCGCTTTCCACGGGATCGGCGAGCTCAAGGCATAATCCACTTTGAAGACGGCAGAGCCATATTGAAATTTCTCCAGTTGCTGCTGGTACTCTGCTGTCAATTTCTTCTTACCAATCTTCAGGAGCTGTCGCGGAGTTACATCGCAGAGGATCAGGTCATAACCTTCCAAGTCTACCAAATCCTCGACTGGCGACGAAGTCTTCAACGTACTCGAGAAAGTACCAAGGAATCCGCACAGCGCTTTCGTAAGCGATTGCGCTCCGCCGCGAGGAATCGGCCAGCCGACCGCATGTGCGGGCACGGCCATCATCAGTGCAAACGCGGCGCTGAGCGGTTCATCCAAGCTTAGAAACGAATGTGCTGCCAGTCCGGCCCACAAGGCTTTAGTGCGCTTGCTGCGAAAGCGTTGGGCCACGGACCTAGCGGAACGAAATCCCACCGCGCCAAAGCGCGCCATTAGTAACGGATGACTCGGGAAGAAAGAAACAGGGGCCAAAACTTCGGGCGCGAACGCAGCCCAATTCTCGACAAATGGCCGGGTCAAGTTATTCCAAGCTGTGCCATCCTCGCCGAGTGCTTGCACGGTTCGATCTAGATCGCGTTCGAGGAGTACGGCAGTGCCATCATCCAGCGGATGGGCCAGTGCGGCAGGCGAGTGAATCCACTCCAGACCGTGGTCGCGTAAAGGCAAAGAAGAGAAAAAAGGTGAGCCCGCGCCCAGCGGATAAACGGCGGAGCCAAAATCGTGGTGAAAACCGGGAAGGGTCAGCTCCAGCGTTCGAACCGCTCCACCCAATGTCGGCTGGGCTTCCAATACGTCAACGTGCAGCCCCGCTTGCGCCAATACGATGGCCGCGGCCAATCCGTTCGGCCCCGCGCCAACCACACAAGCTTTACGGCCCATATAACAACTATTCCAGCGACGAGCCAAAACAGCAATATGCGTTGGTCCCTCGGAAGATCGTGCTAGGTCAGATTTTTCGCGCGCTTATATTCGTCAAATTGTTCAAGAAACCGGTTGATATCTTTTTTCGACAAATAATACGGCGTCGACAGCCGCAACTTGTTCGGATCGGCGCCGCGAATGCGAATTTTGTGTGTCTTCCACAGCCAGTTTTCCAGTTCCAAACGCGGAACCGGTGGCACGTTCACGCTAATGATGGCGCAGCGCAGCGCGCGATCCGGCGAAGTCCACGACTCTGCTTTCCGCTTCAGCATCTCTGTCAGCAAATAGTCGCCCAGCGCGCGGTGGCGGCGCTCGATACGGTCGATGCCGATGTCGTTGGCCATTTTGATGGCGGCGCGCAGGCCCCACAGCGCGGGAACGTTGGAGCTGCCGATGCGCTGGAATCTCTCCGCGCGGATTTTCGGGTCGTCCCAGCCTTCGGTCGCAATGGTATTCCACAACCGGTCAATCACTTCATCGCGCACGTACAGAAAGCCAGAACCTTTCGTGGCCTGCAGCCACTTGTGCGGGCTCGAGGAGTACATGTCGCAGCCGATGTCGTGCAGGTTAAAACGCATCATCCCCGGAACATGCGCGCCGTCCAGCGCCGACAAAATATTTTTTGAGCGCGCCAGGGCGCAGAGTTCTTTGGCGGGTAGAATCACTCCGGAAAAGGTGCTGATGTGGCTGAAGAACATCACGCGAGTCCGCGGCGTTATGGCTTCGTTGAAGAGATTGAGGACATGCGCTGCGTCTTTCACCGGTCGCGGCAGCATGACTTTTTTCACCACGATGCCGTAACGCTTGGCCTTAAGATTCCACGGGTGCTCGCCGCCAGGGTGCTCCTGGTCGGTCATGAGCACTTCGTCGCCGGGCTTCAGATCGACACCGTTGGCGATGTAGCTGTTGGCCTCCGTCGCGTTGCGCAGCAGCGCGATCTCATCGCGCCGGCAGCCTACAAACTCCGCCAGCGGATCGCGAAACTCGTTCCAAGCGGCATAGCCCCAGATGGGGTAATCCTCTGGTTCCTGTTGATCCAATTTTTCTGTAGTGTTGTAAGCCTCAAAAATGGCGCGCAGCACGGGAGCTGGGCTGGAGCCCACCGTTCCGTTGTTGAGATAAACCTCGTCTTCCGGAATCAAAAATTGCTTGCGCAACTCGGCCCAATAGCCCTCCTCATCCTTTTCGAGAAGTGCCGCATCCGGCAGCGTCGCCGGAAGATTTTGTAACTGATCCCACAGATGACGAGAGGCCAAGGTCGCCGCCAAACCGCTGGCGGTGGTGGTCAGAAAATTTCGGCGGTCGAGCATGGCACCTCGCTAGAACAGAGAGAACATTGAGACGAGTCGTTACTGTTTTTCAAGGTAATCCGCAACCACCGCGCTGCAGGCCTCCACAAACTCCTGATCTGCCGGCGTGAAGGTATTTGTGAAATAACTCTCGATGTCGAGTTCAGCGGCAAGTTTATTTTTTGCAAAGATCGGGACGACAATTTCGGATTTCACCATCGACGATCCCGCGAGATAGCGCGGATCTTTCGAAACATCCTGCACCACGACAGTCTTTTTACTGGTAGCCGCTAGACCGCACAATCCGACCGTCAACCGAATCCGCGTGTTCGGAGTGAAGCTGCCGGCAAAGGGCCCGACGATCAGAAAGTTAGCGTCTGCCGGATCAACCAGATAAAATCCCGCCCAGTTGTAGCGCGCCTTCTTCTCGTGCAGCCATTTGGCCATTCGCTCCATCAAGGCCGGTAGGTTTGGTGCGGTCTTGGCGTAATCGCGAAACTCTTTCAGCAGCGCTTCATGTGCCGGAGTCATGGAAATGATTCTCGCTGAATTTGAATGAGGGGCGGGGAAATAAATCTGAGGTTAACCAAAGGGCCGCTCGAGCGAAACCGCAAAGCCCGGGGTCAGTAACTGCGCCGGACCTTCGCCCATGATAACCATATCGTCTTCGCAACGCACGCCAAATTCCCCGGGCACGTAAATTCCGGGCTCATTCGAGAATGTCATGCCAGCTTCCAGCATTACCTCGTTTCCGCGCACCAGATAAGGATATTCATGGCCGTCCAACCCGATGCCATGGCCGACACGGTGCGTAAAAAATTTGTAATCGCTTCCATAACCCGCGTTGGTGACTACGGCGCGCGCCGCGGCATCCACGGTCTCCGCTTTTCTCCCCGCCCGCGCAGCGTCCAACGCCGCATCTTGCGATTTGCGTAAAGTTTCAAACGCATCCAGTGCTTTTTGCGGCGGTTTTCCCAGCACTCCGGTTCTCGTGACGTCCGACTGGTACCCTTCCACCGGGCATCCGCCATCGATCAAAACTACGTCGCCTTCCTTGAGTTCACGCGGCTGCCGGCTGCCGTGCGGCAATGCGGCAGAAGCGCCAAGGAGGACCAGCGCGTCACCCTCCAACCCCATTTTCGAAAATCCCGACCTGATCTGTTGCCCAATGAATTTCTGCGACATTCCCGCCTTTAGCGAATGAAATATCACGCGGAATACGTCGAACGTTGCCTCACACGCGAGCCGCATCAACTGCAGTTCGTGTGGCGATTTCCGCGCTCGGCACTCGATAGTGATGGGATCCGCAGAGAGGTACTCAAATGCAGGTGCGGCCTGCCTCAACCGTGAAAAAAACGTGAACGGCACGCGCTCCTCGACGCCGACGCGGCCCGTCCGCACTCCGCGATCGGCCAAAGCGGCTGCCGCCAACTTCGTGGGATTCTCATCCTCCTGCCACGCGCGAACCTCCGCAGGATAATGTAGC
>DATCOK010000112.1:0-5026 GCA_036564765.1 Candidatus Acidiferrum sp.
CCAAGAGAGCCATCTTCATCGTGGTTGGGCTGGTGGTATTGGGTTTTGCGGTTTATGAGGCGCGCAATTTCCTGCACCTCGGCGGCTTCAGCGGCCCTAAATTATGGCAGGCCGTGCGCGAAGCCAATCCCTACTATTTGATTCTGGGGCTGGTGGCCATCTACGCCTGTTACGGGATCCGCTCACTGCGTTGGCAAATTTTTCAGCGGAATATCGGCAACGCCAATTTCTGGAAAATTTACAAGCTGACGTTGGCGGGCTTCTCCGCGATTTTTCTGCTGGGGCGCGCGGGCGAGCCGGTGCGTCCGTTGCTGTTGGCCAAAAAGCAGGATTTGCCGGTAGCCGACACCTTCGGCATTTACGTGCTGGAGCGCATTTTTGATATGGCCAGCATCGCCGTAATCACCGCCGCGGGCCTGGTTTTGTTCGGCATGCGACCGCACGCCGGAGAAATGGCCGGCCAACTCGCCGCCGCCGCGCGCACCACCGGAACCATTATGTTTCTCGCAGTGCTGGGCGCTGCGGGTGGGCTGATCTACATGCGGCTGCACGGCACGGCGCTCCTGGAGCGACGGTTGGAGGTGACCATTGCCGCGGGTGGCTGGCGCAGCAGCTTCGCGCGCGTGTTGCTGGGTTTCGTTCGCGGAGTACAAACCGTCCGCACCATGACAGACCTGGGCCTCGCGGCATTTTACTCCGCGGTGCATTGGGTGGTCGTCGCGCTCGTTTATTACTGGGTGTCGCACAGCTTTACCGGCGCGCTGCACGACATCGGCATCGCCGATGCCCCGATCATTCTGGCGTTTTCGCTGGTAGGCTCTTCGGTGCAGTTGCCGGGAGTGGGCGGCGGGTCGCAAGCGGGCGCGATCATTGCGTACACTGCGATCTTTGGAGTAGAAAGAGAGCCCGCGGTGGCGGCCTCCATGGTCTTGTGGCTGATTACCTTCGCCAGTTGCAGCTTTGCCGGCGTGCCGTTCTTGATCCACGAGGGCTGGGGCTTGCGGGAGTTGAAAGAGATGGCCGCGGAGGAAAAAAAAGAAGTGGCGGCCACGGTGCACTGAGGCCGCATCAGTTGTTGATATTCACGACCGTCAGCCCGTTTGGCCGTGCGGTTGGGTTTCGCAAGTTCATCAATTCAGGAGATAACTTCGAGTGAAGTGCCCCTTTTGCGCGCACGTGGATGACAAAGTAATCGATTCGCGGGAAGGTCGCGTCGGCGATACCATTCGCCGCCGCCGGGAATGTTTGAAATGCGGGCGGAGATTCACCACCTACGAGCGGATCGACGAGATTCCCTACATGGTGGCCAAGAAAGATGGCCGCCGCGAACGCTTCGAACGGCAGAAAATCCTGCAGGGATTGCTCAAGGCTTGTGAGAAGCGGCCGGTCGCCACGCCCAAACTCGAAGCCATCGTCGACGAAATTGAAGGCGTGGTGCATGAGGCCACCGAGCGCGAACTGACCACCGCCGAAATCGGCGAGATGATTATGCAGGGCCTTAAGAAGCTCGACAAGGTCGCCTACGTGCGCTTCGCGTCGGTATACATGGACTTCAAGGACGTACAGGAGTTCATGGCGGAATTGAAAGGTTTGCTGAAGGATCGCACGAAGAAATGACCGTACCAGTCGTCGGACAAATGACCAAAAAAAGGGGAATCATGCGCAAATTAGCGGCTGCGGCGGGAGTACTTTGCTTGGCGTTGTGCGGCGCGTATCTCGGCGCCCAATCCAATCGCGACGGTGGCTCGGCGATTGACGCGGAGAAGATTCGCGCACACGTCAAGTTTCTCTCGAGCGATCTGCTCGAAGGGCGCGGCATGGGCCAGCGCGGCAGCGACATCGCCGCGGAATATATCGCCACGCAATTTGCCCTCGATGGCCTGAAGCCCGCCGGCGACCACAGCACATTTTTTCAGGAAGTGCCCATGGTGGCGGTGAAAACCCTCCCGGAAACCACCTTTTCGCTCGCTCCCAAAAACGGGGAAGCCGTGGCGCTCAAAAATCTCGACGACTTCGTGGTCAAGAACGAGATGCAAAAAGAAGTGGCTGACATCGACGCGCCGATCGTTTTCGTGGGCTACGGCATCGCCGCGCCGGAATATAAGTGGGACGACTATAAAGGCGTCGACCTGAAAGGCAAGGTCGCGCTGGTTTTTGTCAACGAGCCAACGTCGGACGATCCCAAATTTTTTGCCGGTAAAGCGCTGACCTATTACGGGCGGTGGGTGTACAAGTACGAGGAAACTGCCAGACACGGCGCGGTGGCCACGCTCATCATTCACCGCCGCGATCTGGCCAGCTATGGCTGGGAAGTGGTGCGCAATTCGAGCGGCAACGAGAAATCCTATCTGCGCCTCGACGGCACGCCCAGACTCCAGGGCGCTTCGTGGATCCAATTGGATGTCGCCAATAAATTGGCGGCCATGGCCGGCACGAACGTGGACAAAATGTTCAAGGACGCCCAGTCCCGCGATTTCAAACCAGTCGAGCTTCCGGTGCATTTGAAGGCGCACGTGGTCAGCGCGGTGCGCTCCTTTGTCTCGCGAAATGTCGTCGGAATGCTGCCGGGAAGCGACGCGCAGCGCGGCGAAGAAACCGTGCTGTACACCGCGCACTACGATCATCTGGGAATCGACGCGTCCCTGAAGGGCGACAATATTTATAACGGCGCGGTCGACAACGCCACCGGTTGCGGAATTTTGTTGGAACTGGCGCGCACCTGGTCACAATCTCCGGAGCGTCCCGGGCGCTCGATTTTATTCTCCGCGGTGACCGCCGAAGAGCAAGGCTTGCTCGGCTCCGAATTTCTCGGCAAGCATTCGCCGGTGCCCGTCAAAAAGATCACCCTGGATCTGAATTTCGACGCGTTTGCGCCCATCGGCGAACCCGAAGAAGTCGAAGTGAGCGGCGCGGAACGCACCACCTTTTATCCCGAAGTTCAGCAAACCGCGCATAAATTCGGCTTCACCATTCGCCCCGACGCTTTGCCGGAGGCTGGCCACTACTACCGCTCCGATCACTTCAGCCTCGCGCGCGTGGGGATTCCGGCGTTTTCCGTAAGCCAGGGAAATAAGTTCAAGGGTCACGACGAAGCTTGGGGACGCGCACAAGCCAAGGACTACGTGGATCACCACTATCATCAACCGAGCGACGAGTATCGCGAGGACATGGATTTTTCGGGACTGGCTAAGATCGCCGACTTTGGTTTCGAACTAGGAAAACTCGCAGCTTCCCGCCCGGAGTTGGTGCAGTGGCAGCCCGGCGATGAGTTTGAAGCCGCTCGCAAGAAACCGTAATTGCGTTGCGTCAGTTTTTAGCGCGGCCAGACGCCGGCCGTGAACGATTTGATGGTACGGAAACCCAGTCGATCGTAAAGATGCACAGCGGTGCGATTCTCCGTGGTGACAGTCAGCGTCAGTTCCTTGAATTTAAACGACCGCAGCGCTTCGCTGGATTTGTGCATGAGCATGCGGCCTAGCCCATGGCCCTGATAACCGGGCATCACGCAGATTTGCGTGGTGTGGCCGACGCCCGGGGACACTTCGCTCGTGAGCACCGCGGCCACCAGATCGTCGTTGCCCGGCTGGCGTAACACGAACGACGCCGCCGGCACGAATTGGCCGCAGCCCGGAAGCAGAATAATATTTTTTAGAAAGCGCAGCGCACCGGAAATGCTGCGGTACTGATCGTTAATTTCTCCGTCCACGTGATCCGCGTACGACAGATAAATCAATTTCGCGCACGGTTCGAAATACCGGTCGCTCCAGCGATCCACGCGGAGGCCTGAAGGCAAACCAGCCGCCTTCAATCCTTTTTGCAGATCGAGCAGCATGAACTGCCGGGTGTACAGCCGGAAACCCTGGTCGCGCAGCGGGGAATCGATCGGTCCGCTGAACGGCATCAATTGCGCTTCAATGCGTTCGAGCTGCGGAATCGCGCGCATAGAAAAAAGAGTCTCTTCCAGCAACCGTTGCGCAATGGCCGACTGCGGAAAATCCGCGGAAACGTACAGCCCGCCGATCAGTCCTTTTTGCTCTTCCATCACGTAAAACGCATAGCCCGCGGCATTGCCGTTTTCGAACGCCACGCTCCCCGCCAGAGCTCGCGCTTCCAGAAAACGCTTGATCAATTCCAGCGCGCCGCGATAGTCCCAATGCAGCTCTTTACGCCAATGGCGGGATTCTTCTTCAAGGAGGGGTTCGAGCTGGCGAACTGTGGTTTGCCGCAAATCGACAATGTTCATGGGCTAGTCGTGAAGCGTCGCGACCTCGGGAGCGTGCGTTTCTATGATAGCCGATTCGCCGCGGCGGCGCGGAATTTAGCGGATGCACGGTGCTCGTGATATAAGTGCGACACAATGCGATGCGTTCGCGAACCGAACGCCGAAAAAGTTGTGCTAGCATCAAAAATATCGGCAGTTGTACTACTTTTATACTGTGAGGAATGAAAACGGCGCGCTTCCCGAGCCGAACGGCGCAGACTACGCATGTCCATTCTCTCTGAACTCCGTTATCCCACGCGCTGGTACACAAAACTTCTCACCACGATTTTGGCTTTGGCATTTTTTGCCGTACTGGCCACCGCTGGCGTTGCGGGATTCCTCGTTTATCGCCTGGTCAAGCCCCAGCGCGTCAGCTCGCAAATAAATCTCGAAAGTTTTCCAGGTCGTCCCGACGCCGTGCCCTTTAACGTTTTTGGCAAAGAGCCGCGCGAGGGCTGGTTTTTTCCCGGGCTGCGCGGCGCGCCCACGATTATTCTCTGCCATGGTTATGGCTCGAGCCGTGGTGAATTGCTGACCCTGGTTTCCGCGCTGCAGGATCACCAGTACAACGTTTTTCTTTTCGACTTTGCCTCGCACGGCGGCAACGCCGGCATGACCACCTTTGGTTTTCGCGAAGCGGACGAGTTGCGCTCCGCCATCGACGCGCTCGCTGCGCGCAACGATGTCGACCCCCGCAGCTTCGGTGTATGGGGTTACAACCTTGGCGCCTACGCCGCGTTGCGGGAAGCCGAGCACGACCCGCGC
>DATCOK010000113.1:0-7265 GCA_036564765.1 Candidatus Acidiferrum sp.
CGCGATTGCTGCCAACTGCTGCCCCGCTGAGTGAATTCCGGCAACCGCTCAAGGCCCAGTTGTGAAATGACGCGCCGCGCGAGGTTTTCGCTTTTCAGGATGCGGTTTTGCGTTTCGATATACGCGTCGGAGACGCCCTCAATCTGAAAAAGCTCCTGTAGCGTGGGCACATCGGGATTCTCTTTCTGGATTTCAATCAACGCGCGCGACTCATAGACGGGCTTGCCGTGAAAGGTCACGAACAGGCCGGCGGTGAGTACTACGAGCAGCACGATCAAAACGGTGGCGTAACGCTTGCGAAGGACGCTCCAGTAGGCCAGTAGATCTGGAACCGGTTCGCGATCCTCGACGGGATAGGAGCTGGGTGTGGGATGCACGCGCAACTCGGCCCCGTTGGGTCGCGGTTCATAGAGTTGGAGTCGGTTGTCGTCCATGATTACGGGTGAAAAATCACCAGGCCGCTGGCAGTGGCTACGATGGCTTCCGTACCTTTATATAGCGCGGTCTTGCCGGCGCTGTTGGGGATGAAAACGATGTCGGCGGCTTGCAGGTTCATATCCGGCGATTTACCTTCTAGAATTTTGCCGATATCCACGGGGATTTCCGTGCGTTTGCCGCTGGCTTCTTCCGTGCGAATGACGCGGGTGCGGGCTTTGGAAGATGTGCTGGACAGGCCTTCGGCCAGCGCGATGGCTTTCAGCAGCGACATTTGCTCGCTGCCTTTCACCGTGAAGCCGCCGGGTTTTTTGACCGCGCCTACCACGTAGACGATTCCGGCGCGCGTGACTTTCACGATGTCGCCGGCGTACACCGGAACGTTGAATTTCGGATCGCGCGAATTGAGCAGATGGCGGAGATTGACGGCCACCGTGTCGAGATTTTTTTGGTCTTCGGAGGCGCTCTTCGCGCCATCGCTGGCTGGCGCTCTCGCGGCCGGATCGTTTGCAGTCGCGTCGCTATGAAAGCCGGCGCTGCGCATCACCAGCACTTCGTCGCCCGCTTCAGGAGCGAGGCCCTGCGCCATGGAAAGCATTTCAAGCAAGGTTTTCGAGCCGCGCACCTGGAAGACGCCGGGCTTATTCACTTCACCGATGACCGAGATCGGATGGCTCTCGATTTCGCGCACCATAACGCTGACGTGCGGGTCCTTCAGAAATTCGCGCAAGCGCGCGGCCAAGGTGTTTTCCAGTTCGCGGGCGGTCAATTCCACAACATGGATTCCGCCGAGCAGCGGGAGTGAGACCTCGCCATTTTCGGAAACGCGCACATTGCGATTGAGTTCCGGCGCCTCAAAAATATTTATTTCCAGCAGGTCTTGCGGACCAATGCGGTAATCGCCCGCCTGGCGGTCACGGGGTTGCTCGGAAAACTGCTGGCGTAATTTTTCGAGCCGCTGGTTGTAATCCAGAGTGGAGTCCGCGAGAGGAGCAGCGCCCGTCGAAGTTTGCGCGCCCGGTATGTCCGCGGGGGCGCGTTCTTGTGCGAGCGTGGCCGCGACGAGCAACATTCCTGTGCTTCCAAGAAGGATAGAGACCCTACACAGCCATCTGTATTCAAAAGTTCTGCACCGCATGGGGTCACTCAATCGTCTGCGTGGAACGGAAAATTCAGGCTGGGACTGCCTCACCCCAAATCCTACACCAGGCAGCAGGGTTCTTTCAGCGTTTTCGCTGGTTCCGCGAAGAAGCAAGCAGGAAATTGGATCGCCGCAGGGCTGCGCAGGGATAGAGGGCCGGATGAGAGCAAAGGTTGTAAGTATGCTGCGAAGGAAATGAGCGGTGGACAGAGCTGTGTGGTTTGCCAGAAATGTTTGATGTTAGGCTTGTTGCATTGCGCGGTTTGCGTAGCTGGCCGTCCACGGGGAATTTTCTGAAAGTGATGCAGACGTTGACCGTTAACTCCAAAACTTTCTGTCTTCTGGCGGCGTTGCTGCTGTTAGCCGGGTGTGGCCGGAGTCAAAACAGCGGCCTGGCGCCGGAGATTCCGCGTGGGGAGATGCCCCGCGACGATGGCCAAGGCACCGGCGGGGGGAACGATGCGCGGGCAAACGAGCCGGGCGACCGTGGCGCGCGCAGCAATATTTCGCGCTATGACCTTTCGCGCGACGAGGAGCGTGGCGGGCATACCCTCAAAAAGCACGTCGGCCGCAGTGACCGGGAGTTGCGCGAGCGGCTGGACCGCGAGCGAAATATTTCGGCGGCTTCCACGTGGACGAATCGCGAAATGGCGGAAGAAACGGTGGGGGCGGCGCTGCAGCAGGAACACAATGAGATTGAGCAATGGGAATCGCGCGGCGAGCGGCGCGCCAACCTGGCGCTGCATGTCGATGCCGGCCGTGAGATCGGGCGAAGTATGAGGCACGGGGACTCGGCTTCGTCGCCTTGCACCCAAGCGGTGATCGTCCTGAAAGCGGCTGGCCCGAATGGATTTTATGTTTTGACGACCTATCCGGAGGACCGCCAATGACCCGCGGAAAAAATGAGAAAGCTCCGGCGTTTGACGCGAGCGAATTTCCAGGATTGAAAGAATTCTTCTCGGGCTATCTGCACGAAGATTTCATGGATGAATACGGTTCGCCGGCGGGAGCGGCGCGGGCATTTTGCGGAGACGCCAGCGGCGAAGAAGCGGCGCAGGCTCGTGAAGAGTGGAGCAAATTGCGCAAAGCGTTGGCCGGGCGCACGATGCCGGAAGTACACACGGCATTTCACAAACTGGGAGGCGCCTGGCAGCCGCTGGATATCGAAGAGTTGCGATCGGTGGACGCTATCTTCGCCGGCAAAGCCAAGAGCAATCACAGCGTGGAGCACGAATAGATAGAATTAGTGAACGCCAACGAACGTCTCGGTGCAATTCCCTTTAACAGAGACCTCGGAACGTAATTTTCTTGCGGTTTACGGTTGCGAATTAATCTTATAAACCTGAAACGCAGCATTTTGGAATACCGGCTGGGGAGCCAATAGCCCGGCGGCAATGTATTCAGGTATCGGATAACTCATCGCTTGATTTTGAATCAGGAAACGCGCGTGGTTGGCGGAGAAAAACTGCGCGGATGCCGCTGCAGGTTCGTCGGGCGCGAGCATGGTGGTCGAGCGGCCGGTGAAAAGCGCAAGGATGCGCGGCTTCTGAAAAACCAGGAGATCGTCCGGTCGCGTATTTTGCTTCAAATAGTTAAATAATTCTCGAGCTTCCGAAGTTGCCACGTCGGGATGGCGCGGTTGGCGTGAGTTCCAACGGACTGCGCTTGCATATGTCGTTGCGACAAAGAGAACCACCGCGGCGGCGCAGGCCACTCTCCAAGGCCGCCTGAGGCGGGCACCGAGTGCGATCATCTCCTGCAGGCCAAAGCCGATGTAAAGCGGCAAGATTGGCAGCAGACCGCGCATCCCGATCTCGGTTCCCCACACGAGAAGCACTGCAACATACCCGAGCACATAGAATGCGGCCACAGATTTTTCGCTCCAAAGGTCGCGGCCGAGTCGGGCGGCGGCTAGCGAAGTGAATAACAAAGCGAAAACGATTTGCGCCGGTTTGCTCACGCCATTCTGCCAGACGTACGAAAGGGTCTTCCCGTAATAGATGAAGTGTTGAAGAGCCTCGTTCGCGGAGAGGTGCACCACATTCATGTATTCCTTGGGAGAGACCATTCGCATGTTCTGAATCAGCACGGCAGTCGTTGTGAGCAGCACCACGGCAATCAGAAATTTACTCGGACGGCGAAATTTCAAGATGTCAGCCAGAATCAAAGCCGGCAGCAGGACGATGCCCACGGTGCGTGTGGCGTAAGCGCCATAAAGCAGCAACGCCAGCAAGAGGGCCGCGGAAAGGCTCCAGGTTTGCGGTTCGAGACGACGGTAGATCATCTGCGCGGCCGCCAAAGCGCAGAGAGAAAACATCATGTAGCAGAATTCCGACAGCAGATAGTCGTGTTGCTCCCAAAACGCGAGGTTGAATCCCATCAGTACGATCGCCCCGGAGATCGCCCACGGGGGTAGCGAGCGTTCGAAGAACAATGCGAACGCGGCGAGCGCCACACCAAAACAGAGCACGGTCACAATTTTCATGGCCCTTAAGTTCACGCCCCAGATTTTGTAAACCGGTGCAAGGATCAGCGGGTACGCAGGCGGATAGCCGCCCGCCGGTACGAAACCTATCGCCAGCGGGTTGCGAACATAATGCATATCGGCGTATCGATGGCCTTCCACGAGGTTGGCGGCGTGCATAATGTAAGCGGCAAAATCATCTTGAATTAAATTGTGGCCCGCCGTGACCGTCGCGACATACTCACCGAGCACCAGCAAAATCGCGATCGCAGGCCACAGGCGCGGAAAAAACATGGCGCGTCGTGAGAGTATGCCGCGCGAAGAACTTTCTGAGGTGGTGAACGGAGGTGGCACGGTGAGAAGCGAAAAGTATACTCCCGAGGGCGTATTTCTTAAGCCCGTCGGGGCTGAAAATGGGAACGGGTGCCGCCCCAATGCAGTCATTTTTGATGTCACGCGAGGCATTCTGAGAAATTTCTCAAAATTTGAAATGATCATCGCGTTCAACGCGTATTTTGCGAAAACACTAGCGGATACTTGGTTGCATTCCAGAAAGTTTTGGTGGACACTATCGCGTTAACGGAGCCGGGCGAATGCTTCCCGGAGAGAGTTGGGAACGCTCAGGTAGCCGTCTCGGTGTGGTGCGTTCCGTCTCTCGCTCGAAAAATTTGACATGGCCCAGATTTTTCACCGCAGTGCGAATTCTGTCGCTAGGTTCAGCCTGTTACTCGCCGCTCTCGCGGCGACCCTCGGGCTTGTTGGTGTGTTGGGCGCGGCGCGCGCGCCGTATTACACGCGGCAAAATATTGTCCGCGATCAACCCATACAATTCAGTCACAAACATCACGCGGGAGATGACGGCATCGACTGCCGTTATTGCCACAGCGGTGTGGAAAATTCGGCGCAAGCAGGCATTCCGCCGACAAAAACCTGCATGAATTGTCATTCGGTGCTGTACAACAATGCCGCGTATCTCGAGCCGGTGCGCGAAAGTTATCGCACGGATAAATCGATCGTGTGGGTAAAGGTGCATCGCCTTCCGGATTTTGTCTACTTCAATCACAGCATTCACGTGAATAAAGGTGTGGGCTGTTCTTCGTGCCACGGACAAGTCAACCAGATGCCGCTGATGTTCCAGGCCAAGGAATTGACCATGCAGTGGTGCCTGGATTGCCACCGCAACCCGGAAAAAAATCTGCGGCCGCACGATCAGATTGTGAACATGGATTGGGTTCCGCCGGCCAACCAGTTGGAAATTGGCAAAAAGCTCGCGGCGGAGAATCATCTGCGCAGCACCTACGACTTGACCAGTTGCTCGACGTGTCACCGCTGATGGACGGTATGCCAGAGAACGAAAATTTTGAAGCGAAGCTGAACGGCAACGCCGCGGATGCGGCGAACGTGCATCCGCACGACGCGCGTGATCATGAGGGGCACGATCATGGCGATGATGATTCGGTTGATTCGGACCAGGCCGTTGCACTCGAACATCCGTTAGATCTCGCTGCGGTGCGCGCCAAGCTAGGCGAAAAGACCGGCAAACAGTACTGGCGTACGCTCGAAGAGCTTTCGGAAGATCCGCGATTCGAACAGTTGCTGCACCGTGAATTTCCGCGCCAGGCGTCCGAATGGGACGAGTCCGTCGATCGCCGCGATTTTCTGAAATTGATGGCGGCTTCGCTAGCGTTTGCCGGCCTTTCCGGCTGCGGAATAGCGCCGCAAGAGCACATCATTCCGTACGTCAAGCAACCCGACGGGCTGGTATTAGGCAAGCCACGGTATTACGCCACAGCCATGCCGTTCGGCGCCGACGCCGTCGGCGTGCTGGTGGAGAGCCACGAAGGCCGCCCCACCAATATTCAAGGTAATCCGGATCATCCGTCGAGTCTCGGTGCGGTGAATTCCTTCGTACAGGCTTCTGTTTTGAATTTGTACGACCCGGACCGCGCGCAGGTTCCGAGCTACCTGGGAGCGATCAGCTCACTGCAAGCGTTTCGCGACGCGGCGCAAAGCGTGGCTTCCGCCATGACGACGTTAAATGGCGAAGGCCTGCGCATTTTGACTGGCACGGTCACTTCACCGCTGGTTGCCGGACAAATTCAGGCGCTGCTCACACTGTATCCCAAAGCGAAATGGCATCAGTGGGAGCCGGCCGGAAATGACGGCGCGCGCGAAGGCTCGCGCATGGCTTTCGGCCGTTACATGAACACGGTGTACCGTCCGGACAAAGCGGACGTAATTCTCTCGCTCGATGCCGATTTCATGGGCGGCGGTCCCGGGCACATCCGCTACATGAAGCAGTTTTACCAGCGACGCAAGCTGGACAATGAATCTTCCGAGATGAACCGCTTGTACGTGGTCGAGCCGACGCCTTCCATAACGGGCGCAACCGCCGATCACCGCTTGCCGCTGCGTTCGCGGGACGTGGGACTGTTCACACGCGCGCTGGCAGCCAAAGTCGGATTGGGCGGAACCGCGCAATTGTCTGGCGCGGCGCAGCAATGGCTCGAGACGGTGCGCGGCGAACTGCAGGCGCATCGCGGCGCTTCGTTAGTGATTGCCGGAGAGCAACAACCGGTCGAAGTGCATGCGCTGGCGCACGCCATCAATGCAGCACTGGGCAATGCCGGCAAGACCGTCTATTACACCGAGCCGGTCGAAGCTACGCCGGTCAATCAACTCGATTCGCTGCGTCTGCTTTGCAATGATATGGCGGCGGGCGCGGTCGACACGCTGCTGATCCTGGGCGGCAATCCGGTTTACGATGCGCCGCATGATTTTGATTTCGTGACGAAGCTGGGAAGGGTCCGCAACAGCATTCATTTGAGTTCGCACTTCGATGAGACCGCGGACTACTGTAAGTGGCACATTCCAGAATCACATTACTTGGAAGCCTGGGGCGATGCGCGGGCGTTCGACGGTACGCTCAGCATCATTCAGCCGCTGATCGCTCCGTTGTACAACACCCAATCGGCATATGAAGTGCTCGCGGCCTTCAGCGACAAGCCGGGCATAACTGCCTACGACTCGATTCGCGAGCGCTTGAAGACCGGGCATGCCGGGGACTTCGAAAAATTCTGGCGTAAGTCGCTGCACGATGGCGTGGTGGCGAACACCCCGCTGAACGCTATCACTGTGGCGCCTACCGCGACTTTGCCCGCGGAAACGCCTGCTTCGAACGACGCGCTCGAATTTATTTTCCGGCCGGATCCCAGCGTGTACGAC
>DATCOK010000114.1:0-4145 GCA_036564765.1 Candidatus Acidiferrum sp.
GCCTGGCACATGCTCATCACCCTCGCGCAGCTGCAGGCCGGCGAAGATGTGCTGGTATTGGGCGCGGGCAGCGGCGTGGGCAGTGCAGCGATACAGATCGCGGCGCTCTTCGGCGCGCGTGTTATCGCTACGGCAGGGAACGAAGCCAAGCTCGAAAAGGCCAGGAAACTCGGGGCCGCGCACGTTATCCATCATCACACGCAAAAAATTCGCGACGAGGTTCGACGCATCACCAACAAACGTGGAGTGGATGTGGTCGTTGAGCACGTGGGCATCGCCACGTGGGACGAAAGCGTCGCCAGCCTGGCGGTGGCCGGTCGCCTGGTCACTTGCGGGGCGACCACCGGTTACGACGCGAAGATCGACTTGCGTTTCCTGTTCAGTCGCCAACTTTCGCTGCTGGGTTCGTACATGGGGACAAAGTCCGAGTTGGTGCCGGTGATGAAACTGGTAGCCGCCGGCCGACTAAAGCCGGTTATCGACCGCACATTCCCGCTCTCACAATGCGCGGAGGCCCACCGCTACCTTGAAGCCGGCGAACAGTTTGGCAAGGTCGTCCTTTCCGTTTAGCGCGATGGTTACAACTCAAGGCAAGAACACGAACGGCCAGACCAAATAGCGATGCGTGGTGGTTGTGGCGAAACACACCGCATAGCCGAACGTTGATCACGATGTTTATGTGGACTTGGAACGCTGTGTCGGTGTTGTTTATTGCCTGGGACTACATTCTGGCTCCGTTAGCAAAGATGCCCAGTCTGTAGATGCCAAGCACCACGTGGCTCATTTGCATTCCAAAGATGCCCGGTGTAATTTCGGCGTACTTCATGATCACGTCATAGAGACTTATCCACACGGAGATACGCTCGATGCGAACGATTGCTTTGCGGGCCGTTACTTTAGCAATTGCATGCCAACTTTGTCCGTTGGCGATGCTGCACGCGCAGACCAAGGATAAAGACGAGGCCCAGACCGTTAAGGTCGAGCAGGCCAAACCGCCGGAACATTTCAAGCCGGAGCAGCAGGCCAGCAAAGGCTCGGTCACGGTACGCGGAACGGTCGTCAACTACGACTCGTATGCGGGCACGCTCGTGGTGCATACGAAGGACTGGGACGATGTGCTGCAGAATCGCGACAAGGACGACAAGAACCAGCCCCCCGAGGCCAGCATGTTTTATGTGGCGTACTTCAAGTCCGACACCAAAGGCGCGCCGCGTCCGCTGACGTTTCTCTTCAATGGCGGCCCGGGCTCTTCGACGGTGTGGCTGCACATGGGAGCGTTCGGCCCGAAGCGCGTGGTGACGCTCGATGACTCTCACACGCCGGCCGCGCCGTATCCCGTCATCAACAACGACTACAGCCTGCTGGACGTCAGCGACCTCGTGTTCGTCGACGCGCCGGGCACGGGCTTCAGCCGCATCAGCGGCAAGGACCGCGAGAAAGCATTCTATGGTGTGGATCAGGACGCGCAGGCCTTCGCCGATTTCGTTACGCAATTCCTCGGAAAATACGGGCGCTGGAATTCGCCGAAGTACATGTTTGGCGAAAGCTACGGCACTACGCGTTCGGCGGTGCTTTCGAATGTCCTCGAAACCGAAAAGAACGTGGACTTCAACGGCGTGATCCTGCTTTCCCAGATTTTGAATTTCAATTTCAGCGCCGACGGGCCGGAATTCAACCCCGGCGTGGACATGCCGTATCAACTGGCGTTGCCGACCTATGCCGCGTCGGCGTGGTATCACCACAAAACTCCTGGAACACGGCCGGAGCTGGCGTCGCTGCTGGAAGAGGTCGAGCGCTTCGCCATGACGGATTACGCACGGGCGCTGGGGGCCGGCGCGACATTGAGCGCGGAGGAGCGCAAGAGCATCGTCGCGAAGCTGCATCAATACACCGGACTACCCGTCGAGTACATCGAGAAAGCCAATCTGCGCATCTCTGCCGGCGAATTCGAGAAGACGCTGCAAGACGATGTGAACATGACTACCGGGCGCCTGGACTCGCGCTTCTCCGGGACGACCTTCGATCCGCTCAGTAAAGAAGCGGAGTACGACCCGCAATCGGCGGCCATCAGTTCCGCGTATGTCTCGGCGTTCAACGACTACGTTCGCAAGGAACTGAAATTCGGCGACAACCGCGTCTACAAACCAGAGATCGACATCTGGCGGACCTGGAATTTTCTGCACCAGGCTCCCGGTGCACCGCTGCCGCT
This sequence comes from Candidatus Acidiferrum sp., assembly GCA_036564765.1. Lineage (GTDB taxonomy): Bacteria > Acidobacteriota > Terriglobia > Acidiferrales > UBA7541 > Acidiferrum. The sequence goes on from DATCOK010000114.1 coordinate 2,210, forward strand.
GCCGCAGGCCACCAACGTCATGCCCGATCTGGCCATCGCCATGAAATACAACCCGGATTTGAAAGTGATGCTGAACGCCGGCTACTTCGATATCGCCACGCCATTTTTTGAAGGCGTGTACGAAATGCAGCACCTGCCAATCCCGGCAACGTTGCAAAAAAACATAGAAATTCAATTCTATGAGTCCGGCCACATGGTCTACGCCCACGAAGCCTCGCTCAAGTCGCTGCACGACAACGTCGCCGCGTTCATCTTGAAGACCGACAACTCCAAGAACAAATGAGCGTATTCGCGCTGCATCGTTCGATCGATTCGCGATGAATTCACAGGAAGTTTTACAAAGTTTTCTGGGCGGCCGGGTTCGCGTCTTTGTAGGCGATATCACACTGCAGGATGTGGATGCGCTGGTAAATGCCGCCAACAGTTCTTTGTTGGGCGGCGGCGGAGTGGATGGGGCAATTCACTTTCGCGGCGGACCGCAAATCCTCGAAGAGTGCCGCGAGACTCGCCACACCCTTTTTCCCCAGGGTTTACCGACGGGTGGGGCTGTGATGACCAGCGGCGGGCGACTCGCTGCGCGCTACGTCATTCACACCGTCGGCCCCATAGTTCGACTCGGCCAGGAACCGGACGCCGCGAAACTTGCGGCGTGCTATCGCAACTCGTTGGCGTTGGCGGTTGAGCATTCCCTGCGTTCCATGGCTTTCCCGGCGATCTCCACGGGCGCTTTTGGATATCCGCCGGAACTGGCGGCTCCGGTGGTATCACAGACGCTTGAATCGTTTCTGGTTGGAGAGCCGTCGCTGAAAGATGTACGCCTGGTGTTCTACAAACCAGTAGACGCCAGACTATTTTTGCGGAATCAGACTTTCACCGCGGCCGCGTGAAGACAGGTCCTCGTCGGTTTGAGAGCCGCGTGACTTTTGCGAAGGACATAATTTCGATAGTATGCCCTGATGAAAAAACCAAAAGAAGGCCAGAAGGCCTCAGTCTTGCGCGCGCAAACCGGGAAAAAGTTTACGCGTGCAAAGGCCGGTTCAGCTAAAACTGTCGACGAGTATCTGGCTCGATTGCCGGAACCGTCGCACATTGCTCTCGAAGAACTTCGCGCAACCATCCGCTCGATCGTACCGACAGGCACCGTCGAGACCATCAGTTACAGCATCCCGGCATTCAAGCACAACGGCATCATTGTGTGGTTCGCGGGCTTCGCCAAACATTGCAGCCTGTTTCCCACGGCCGCCATTATCGATGAGTTCCAGGCCGAGTTGCGAGACTTCAAGTTATCGAAAGGCACAATCCAGTTTACCGCCGAAAAACCCCTTCCGGCCGCGTTAGTGAAGCGCATCATCAAAGCGCGATTGGCAAAAATGAACCATAAGAAGTCGCGCTAACAGCTACGGTTACAAACTGGCGCAGTCCACGCGCGTAAGCCCTTTTTGCAGGGCGCTGCCGTGCTAGACTGCGGCGTTCACTGGAGGATTTTCATGGGCGGTGCGCGTGTGTTGGCGCGTTGTGGCGCAGTTGTGTGGGTAATTTCATGTTTCAACTACGGGATCCTTGCCCAATCGAAACTTCCGGAAGACCTGAAGCGCAAGATCGATGCGGTGGCAACCGAGGCGCTGAGCAAGACGGGTGTGCCGAGCGCGTCCATCGCCGTCGTGAAGGATGGGCACGCCGTTTACGTGCACGCGTACGGCAACGCGCGGCTTGCTCCGCAGTTGGCGGCGAAACCGGAAATGCGGTACAGCATCGGTTCGGTGAGCAAACAATTTCTGGCCATCAGCATTTTACTCTTGCGCGAACAGGGCAAGTTGTCGTTGGACGATCACGTCGGCAAATTTCTGCCCGATCTGACCCGCGCCAATGAAGTGACCATTCGCCAGCTGCTTTCTCACACCTCCGGCTACCAGGACTACTGGCCGCAGGACTATGT
>DATCOK010000115.1:0-3250 GCA_036564765.1 Candidatus Acidiferrum sp.
CCGAAGGCATGACCGTGGTTTCTGCAGCGGGCGACACCGGCGCCGCCGGATGTGATCCGCAAGTTTCGCAGGATCCTGCGCTTTTCGGCCCGGCAGTAAACGCCTCCGCTTCCACCCCCTACAACATCGCCATCGGTGGTACAGCCTTCGCCGAAAATGGCTTGGATGCCACTTACTGGGCCGCGAATAATCGCAAGAATCTTTCTTCGGCCATTGGCTACATACCCGAGACGGTGTGGCAGGAAACCTGCGATCCCAACATCGATCCCAATCAATGCTTCAATTCCGGATTATTTTTCCTCGACGCTGGCAGCGGCGGCCCCAGCAGTTGCGTGCGTTCTAGAATTTTCGACGACGGCTCCTTCTCCTGCGATGCCGGCTATCCCAAGCCCGCGTGGCAATCCGGCCTCGGCGTGCCACGCGATGGCGTCCGCGATCTGCCCGACGTTTCCTTCGCCGCTGCTGCGCAACACGACGGCTATTTGGTGTGCGTCGAAGGTAGCTGCCAGACCACTACCAACAACGGGCAAACCATCCTGCAAAACGCTTCAATCGTCGGCGGCACCTCCGCAGGCGCGCCCACGTTTTCCGGCGCTCTTGCGCTGCTCGAACAGAAACACGGCGCTTATCAGGGCTTGCTCAATTTCAAGCTGTACCAACTCGCCGCCAGCGAAAATATCGCCGGCTGCAACTCCAGCCACAAGCTCGACCCTACGTTCAAGAGCAGCTGCATTTTTTATGACGTCACTGCCGGCAACAATGACGTCCCCGGCCAACCGGGCGCTCAAGCCGCTACCGGCTTCGACCTGGCCTCCGGTCTCGGTTCCGTGAATATCGCGAACCTTGTCGACAAATGGACCAGCGTGGCCAAGCTTCCCTCCGCCACGCAATTCGCCCTGCGCGAAGGTCGCGTCATTCAACATGGCCAGCCCATTCCCATGCACGTGGACGTTGCTTCGCGCCACGGCAGTGGCTCTCCGTCCGGCGACTTCTCGCTGGTCACCGACAAATTCGGTGCGGTTCTCGGCGGCACGCTCTCCGATGGCGTCTTCAACGGCTCGGTCAACGCGCTTCCCGGGGGCGACTACCGCGTCTTCGCCCGCTACGCCGGCGACGCCATGTTTGAACCCAGCGAATCACGCTCGATTCGCGTCAATGTAAGCCCCGAGCCCTCGCGAATTTCCGTGGTGCCCTGGCAGATCAATCTCTTCGGCTTCCCCTCCATCGTTGACAGCCCTGTTCCTTATGGTCAGCCCGTCGGCGTGCAAGTCGATCTGGCCGGAGCCTCCGGCGTCGGTTCACCTGGCGGCTCGATCGTCATTCGTGTGGATGGCGTGAAAAATCTCGGGCCTTACCCGCTCAACGCTGCGGGAAACGCGTTCGTCTGGCTCGATCACCTGGACATGAAAGGTCTCTTGCCCGGCGCTCACAAATTCGTGGTGACCTACAGCGGCGACGGCAGCTTCGAAGCCATCACCGCTCCCGCGGCTAACATCACCATCCAGAAAGATCACGTCATCGAAATCTTCGTTGGCACGCTGCAAGGAAATCCCGATCCCGACAGCCCCACCGTACTTACCGCCGGCCAGCCCATCGATTTGGAAGTGGCCCTCAGCGGCCTGGAAGAGCCGCTGCTCGGCGCACAGCTCCCGACCGGCACCGCCGTCATCTACGAATGTGTCTCCATGGGTGGCGCTCGCCGCTGCGATCAATGGAAAGCGCTCACAGGCGCCATCACCTTGCACACCACCGGGCTCCTCGGCCCAGGCGTGGTACAGGCCCACTTCCGCACCACCTTCACCGCGGGCGACCATCTGCTCGCCGCTTCCTACTCCGGAAATGCGCACTACAGCTCAATCTCCGTCGATGATTTTGTCGGCGCGGTGGCCAATCCCATCTCTGTCGCACCGGCGGTCGCTGCAACCATCTCCGTGAAACCTTCGGTGAGCACCATTGATCTGGGCCAGGCCGTCAACTATTCGGTTGCCCTGTCACCGACAAAGTCAGGCGCAGCCGTCCCCACCGGCACGATTACGCTGGTCGACGTCAACGCCAATCCCATCGCCGGACCGCTCACTTTGCAGCAAGGCCACGCCAGCTTCACCGTTCCGTGGTACCAGGCCGGACAGGATTTGGTCGTTGCCCTCTACTCCGGCGACAACAAATACGGCCAGCTCTACAGCTCCATCGCTACGGTCACTGTCAATCCAGCTCATCCCACCGCAATGCTTTCCGTCGCTGGTTCCGCAAAGCCCGGTTCAACCACCGATCTCACCGTCGTCGTGGGCGGCGGTCCATCCGATCCGCACATCGGTACCCCGGGACAGGAGCTCGGCCAAGTCGAGTATCTCGATTCGGTCGATGGTGCTCCCGCGCAGTTGCTGGGTGGCGCGCCGCAAACCCTCACAGTCGGCAATCACAATACTTCCGTCAACATTTTCCCGGCCACTCTGCAGGCGGGTCACCATGTGATCACCGCGCGGTTTTTGGGCACCGCGGACTGGACGTCCGCGCAATCCAACACCATCACCCTCTCGATCGGGAAGAGCAACAACTTGGCGGTCGCCGGAGGGAAGGGCGAGTAGCGTTCGCCCTTCTCAACTCCTACCCAGCCGAGAAGCCAGACGCTTTTCCGCGATTCCATTTCAAATGTGTTGCCGCGCCGGGCGACGCGTTACGGTGAGAACCGCCACGAAGAATTCTACTGCAGCGCTACTTGCGTGAATCCCAGGCCGGTCAGCATTCCCATCACCGTGCTGCGCGCATTTTGGTCCGCTGATTTCAATATTCCATCCACCACCGCGCTCTGCTGCAGTTGCCGCTCCGCTTCCTGCCGCACTTCGCTCTCGAGGTTCGGGTCTGGCGAGGAAAATAATCCCGTATCCCGCGAATACACCCGGCTCTTCGCGTTGTCGATGCGCGTGCTGAATACTTCCGCAGGCGGCAGCCGCAGTGAAATGCTGTGGCCCGTCACCGTAACTTCACTCGGTTGAATCGCCGCGAGATTCACGCCCGCCACCACTTCCCCATGCACTACCAGCAGTATTCGGTCGCCCGCCAGAAATTTCGGCAGGTACGGATTGTCCCGCTCCCCGCCGATAATTTTGTCCGTGGTGTAGCTGATCGTCTCGAGCTTCTGCAGTCGCTGGATCTGCCGCACCACCGTCGGCTGGTCCACACTAATGTGCATCCCGCCGCTGCGAAAAAATCCCACCAAATGCAGCAGCCCCACTCCCGTCGAGAGCCACAC
>DATCOK010000116.1:0-4112 GCA_036564765.1 Candidatus Acidiferrum sp.
GCACGTGAATGGCGAGTGGCGGCGGTTGCGTTGCAATTTCAGCCCGCTGTTCAACGAGGCGGAAAAGATTGAAGGCGTCATTATTTCCGCGCGGGACATCACCGATTTGAAGCGGCTGGAAGAGCAGTTGATCCAGGCGGAAAAGCTGGCGGCCATGGGGCAGATGCTGGCGGGTGTGGCCCACGAATTGAACAATCCGCTGACAGCGATTTTGGGAGTTACGGATTTGCTGCGCGAGCGCCCAGGCGCGGATGAATCGACCAGGCGGCAGCTAGATTTGACGCACCGGCAGGCGCGGCGGGCGGCGCGCATCGTACAGAATCTGCTGGAATTTTCACGGCCGGCTTCCCCGCATAAAAAAGCGTTGGACATGAATGTGTTGGTGGAGCGTACGCTGCAGCTGCAGGACCACTCGCTGCGACAGAATCGCATTGAGGTGGATTTTCAGCCCATGCGTGGATTGCCGCCGGTGCTGGGTGACGGCAACCAGCTGATCCAGGTGCTGCTGAATCTGGTGACCAACGCGGAGCAGGCCATTCGCGAGGTGCACGAGTCCGGGCATATCCAGATTCGCCTCGCGCTGCTGGACGGGCGCATCACGGTGGCGGTGCAGGACGATGGCGTGGGAATTCTGCCGGAAGCGATGCCGCGAATTTTCGATCCGTTTTACACCACCAAACGGCCGGGTGGAGGCACGGGGCTGGGGTTGAGTATCTGCATGTCGATCATCCGCGAGCATGGCGGGAACCTGAATGCCAAGGCTTTGCCGGCAGGTGGATCGGAATTTTCCTTGGAACTTCCGGTGATGTCGGGAACTAGTGGCAACGTGTTAGAAACGGTTCCGGCAAATAACGGAGCAAGCGCCGATGCGGAAATTCCTGTGGCTCAGGTGCCAGCCAAGATGGTCGCGGAAGGCCTCCTGGAAAATAATTTGAATCTCTGTCGTGACTGCGTGGTGCTGGTGGTGGACGATGAAGAGAGCATCCGCATGCTGTTGGAGGAAGGCTTGACGGCGCGTGGACTGACGGTCGACTGCGCGGCGGAAGCCCAGGCAGCCGTCGAGATGGTCGGCAAGCGTGCTTACGATGTGCTTTTGTGCGACATGAATCTTGGAGTGTCAGGCGGCGGCAAGGTGAGTGGGCGAGAAGCCGCGGAAGGAATCCTGAAGGCGGCGGGTCCGGAAAAGCCGTCGGTGATCTTTATGACCGGAGACTTGGTATTCGCGAATGGCAATGGCTCCGGCGGCGAAAAGGCCCGCATGCTGCAGAAGCCTTTCCGTATCGCGGATGCGCTGGGAATCATCCAGGAGGCCTGCTCCTTAAAGCGATTGGTACAGATCGCGCCTCCAGGCGTTCCCGCATCGATTGAAACCAAATGATAGTGTTGTAATTCCGTCTACGGCAATTCAGCGGCTGGCGGACTGGCCATCCACGCCAAAATCCCAAACAAAAACATTCGCGCCATCCGGAAGAATTTCCGCGAGAGCATATTCTCCGGGAGGCAGCGGCTCGCTGATGGTGAAGCGGTAGACATTCTTGGCGATTTCCCAGCGCTGGATGACGATGGTCTTTCCTTCGGCAGAAATTTCTTGCCCCATCATGGTGCGAATGGCTTTCAGCCGACGGGTGTTGCCCTTCACCGTGGCTTGCACCAGTTCCACTTCCGGGCCGTCCACCCCCTGCCGGCTGCTGTGCCAGATGGTGGTGGGATCGTCGGGGTCCGGAGCCAGCTCGCGAAGATAAAATTCGGGCGGCCCCGACACGGGCGTTACACGGATTTTGGCTTTGGCGCCGGGAAGCTCGACGCTGCGTTTGCCGGGGATCAGCGGGACGGGGGAAATCACCTGGGCTATGGCGCGCTTCTTATCGGTTTTGGTTTGCGAGCCCACCTGGTCCAGCTTGGTTACCAATTTCCCTTCGACTACAAACATGCCCTCTCCGGTGGGCAAAAAAGCGCCGTCGCCGACCGGCAAGCTGGCGTCCACATCCACTACGCTGATGACTTGATGGGCTCTTTCCTGGGCTTCCACGCGTTTGACCAGAGCGTCTTCCTTTTTCTGCTCTTCCGCTTCTGCCTTTTCGGTGGCGGGCCAGTCGATCATCGCCGAGGGGATTTCTTCCCAGTCGCCGCGCTCCACGCTGAGATAGCGCACCCGCTCGCCGTGGCGTTCGTAGGCGCGCACCAGCTGAAAATTGCCGTCCTTCAGGATGAGCTTTTTGCCATGAGACAGGCGGGCCGCTGCGGGATCAGGCTGGGGGCCTACTGGCTGCTTCGCGGTCTGGCCGCTCAAGCTGGCGGGCAAAAGAGCCGCAGCCAGCAGGCTCAGGGACCACGCCAGAGTTGTATTGCGAAGATGCATGGATATTAAGGATGCGATGCCCGGAAAGGTCGCAAGTTTGTCCCGCTTTCGAGCATAGCGCCTCTGAATTCGCGATTCAAACCCGCCAGCACAAATAAAAAGGCTCCCGGAAGGACCGGGAGCCGCAAGAATTCGAGGATCAGGCCGATGTGTTAGTGCGTGCACTTCGGAAAGAGCGTAACCAGCACCATCAAGTCCGACAGGGTGAAGAGCCACTGGTCGGCGGTGAGGCTGGCGGCTTCCGCGGCGCGGGCGATGAAACCGAGGTGGCGGCTCTTGGCAAAATTGTGGAGATGATCCACGCAGATGCCGGTGAGCGTCGCGACTTCCGAATCGGTGAAGATTTTCTGACTCGATTTTACGGTAACCATAGGGCCTCGATCTCTCCGTCGAGCTGCTACCGATTAGTTCGATGCTACAGGCATCGTATCGGCTGCACAGAATCCTGAGCAATAGTCGTTCCGTTCTAGGGAAGATAATCGGCAGTTTGGTACTTTCGATTAGAAATATAGAGAATTGGCGGGTTTTTGCCGGTATTTGGCCGCAAATCCGCTCCCCGGCAGGAGGCAACTTGTGCAATCGTGGAGGTAAAAATGTACCTTTTTTGCAAAGTCGCTACAGTTTTTAGGAAACGTCTGGTTACAGCATTTTCCGAAGGTAACACAAAGCTACATGTTTTCCGGTAGACCTGGGCGCGACAATCAAGTGGCGCGTCAGGCTACTTCTTTTTTTCATGAACGAAAATTTACATAAATAGAAATTTAGTTTTTTCGATGAGGGTCCGAACGGAGAGCTCAGCAATTTTCGTCACGCCATTGCCGTGCGAGCTAGAACTGCTTTTAAACCGTTGCTCCGCCTGCTTGTTCGAACGCGTGCGCGAGTTGCAAAACGCGCGATTCGGCGAAAGGGGCGCCGAAGATTTGCAACCCGACCGGTAGCTTGCCGCCGACTTTGCCGCAGGGCACGGAAATACCCGGTACCCCCGCCAGTGAACCAGTCACCGTATAAATGTCCGCGAGATACATCTGCAGAGGATCGTTGGAACGCTCGCCGATGCGGAAAGCCGGCACGGGCGAAGTGGGTGTGACGATGGCGTCCACCTTTTCGAACGCGTCGCGAAAATCCTTGGCGATCAGCGCGCGAACTTTCTGACCCTTCAGATAGTACGCATCGTAGTACCCGGCAGAGAGCACGTAAGTCCCAAGTACGATGCGGCGCTTGACCTCCGCGCCGAATCCCGCGCCGCGCGTTTTGCGATACATGGACAGTAGCGAATCGCCCTCGACGCGCAAACCGAAACGCACCCCGTCGTAGCGCGCCAGGTTGGAACTGGCTTCGGCGGTGGCGATGATGTAATAGGTGGCGATGGCGTAGTCGGTGTGCGGCATGCGGATGTCCACCAGTTCGCAGCCGAGCTTCTCGTAGATTTTCAGGCCCGCCTGGATCTTTTCGCGCACCCCCGCATCCATGCCTTCGCCGAAATATTCTTTGGGGATGCCGAGGCGCAGGCCTTTCACCGATTGCTCCATGGCGGCGTGATAGTCGGGGACGACTTCCGTGGTGGAAGTGGAGTCGTTGGGATCGCGCCCGGCGATGACCTTCAGGACCGCGGCGACGTCTTTCACGTTCTTGGCGAAGGGGCCGATGCGATCCAGCGACGATGCAAAAGCGATCAGCCCGTAACGTGAGACGCGGCCATAGCTGCCCATCATGGCGGGAATACCGCATAGTGCGCCCGGCTGACGGATGGAAC
>DATCOK010000117.1:0-2747 GCA_036564765.1 Candidatus Acidiferrum sp.
GGCATAGGCCATGCCTGGATTCCCAAGGCCCACGATCAGGCGCATCGCGCTCTCAGTTCCATATTCCGACCGCTGCCGAAACCAGTTCCGCCAAAGCAAGCACCGTTTGGCGAGAGACGGCACGCGACACGCCTTGAGTGCGCGTCTACTTCTTGGGCTTTTCTTCGGCCGCGGCGCCTTCTTCGCCTTCCTCTTCCTTCTTACCCTTCTTGATGACCTCGGGCTCCGCCGGAGTCGCCGCTTCCGCAGCCACCGCCTCGACCGGCTTCTCTTCCTCGACGCGCAGCGCCACTACGTGCGCCAACACGCGCTCGGGATCGGTCAGCAATTTTCGGTTTGCGCCGATGTCCAGATCGCTGGCGCGCAACGCGTCGCCCATCATCAATCCGCTGACATCCGCCTTGAACTCCGTCGGAATCTCCGCCGGTAAGCATTCAATTTCCACTTCGCGCGTCACGATTTCGAACACGCCGCCCTGCTGCTTCACGCCGGCCGGTTCGCCGGATGTGTGCACCGGAACTTTCACCCGCATGCGGACGTCCATGGCCACCCGCAGCAGGTCCACGTGCAGCAATTTGCCGGTGACGGGGTCGACCAGCCAATCCTTAAGGATGGCCGGCTCGTGATTGCCGCTGAGGTCCACCTGAAACAAGGTGTTATGCCCACTCTCGGAGCGAAAAATCGCACCCAGTTGCTTGGCGTTCAGCGCTAGCGTGATCGAGTCACCCTTGCCGCCATACAGTACCGCGGGCACTTTGCCGGTCTGCCGCAGCCGGCGATTTTCGTTTTTGCCGCGCTTCGAGCGGGCGTCCGCTTCCACCACGATTTTTTCTTGAGCCATCTTAATTTCCTTCCCTCATGTCGCTAAAACCAATTCCGTTGCTTCTGCAAAATTCATGCCGCGAAGAACGCCAAGAATCACATAAACAGCTCGCTGATGGAGGTCTCTTCGTGTATCGAGCGAATCCCCCGAGCCAGCAAATCCGCCACGCTCAAAACCTTCAGCTTCTTCAAGCCCTTGGCCGCCTCGCTCAACGGCACCGAATCCGTCGCCACCACCTGCGTGATGCAGGACTTCTCGATGCGCTCCACCGCCGGTCCCGAAAGCACCGCGTGGGTCGCCGCTGCGAAAACCTGGGTCGAGCCTTCCCGCACCAGCGCTTCCGCGGTTTTCACCAGCGTGCCCGCCGTGTCGATAATGTCGTCCACGATCAGCGTGCTTCTCCCGCGCACATCTCCGATCAGGTTCATCACTTCGCTCACGTCCACATCCACGCGCCGTTTATCCACGATAGCCAGCGGCGCGCCCAGTTTCTTGGCGAAAGACCGCGCGCGCTCCACACCGCCCGCATCCGGCGAAACCACCGTCAAATCCGGCAAATGCATCTGCCTGAAATAGTCGACCAGCACCGGCGAGCCGTACAAATGATCCACCGGCACGTCGAAATAGCCCTGAATCTGCGGCGCATGCAAATCCAAAGTCAGCGCTCGGCTCGCTCCCGCCGTTTCCAGCAAATCCGCCACCAGTTTCGCGGAGATCGGCACCCGCGGCTTGTCCTTGCGGTCCTGCCGCGCATAGCAGTAATACGGCAGCACTGCGGTGATTCTCCACGCTGACGCGCGCTTGAACGCGTCGATCATCAGCAACAATTCCAGCAGGTGGTTGTCCACCGGATAACAGCACGGCTGCACCACGAACACATCCGCGCCGCGCACATTTTCCAGAATCTGAAAATAAATTTCGCCGTCGCTGAAGCGTCCCAGCAACGCCTTGCCAATGGGAACCTTCAGGTTGCGGCAGATGTTCTCGGCCAGCGGTACGTGGGCGGTGCCCGAAAATATCTTGAAGCGGTCGTCATCCACGAGGCGCAGGCTCCTGCTTTGAGTAGCCTACCTTGCCGCATCACGGCAAAGTTGGGCGGTCAATCCCAAGTTCGAGTCTTCACTGGATGGCAATTGGACGGCAAGGACGCTGCGGCTCAACGAACGACACTCGCACCTTTAACGGCGCGTAGATACCTGTCGCGCGAAATCGTCTCGCAAACGAAGGTCTGGTCGTGCGGAAACCCAACAGCGGCTCGGCGCGCCATCGCTGGGCTCGGGAAAACTCCAAACACCGCCGAACCGCTACCCGCCAGCGAGGCTTCTGCAGCTCCCTTTTGAAGCAAAACCCGCTTGATTTGATCCAGCCGGTTATGGCGCCGGAACACCGGCTTCTCGAAATCGTTCGAAAGGCCGTTCCCCTGCGCGCTCCAGGACAGAGCACAGAACTCCCAAAGTTTAGGGTGCGCAGCCAGTTTTGTCAACGTAGCGGCGTTGCGTAAAGGCGCTTTCAGCCAGCGAAATGCGTCCGGTGTGGGCACGCGAATTTCCCGCGGCGCCACGATCAACACCGTGCGCTTGGCGATATCCGGCAAAGGATAAATCTCGTCGCCTCGGCCGACGCCCAGGGCTCGCCCGCCGAAGAGAAAAACCGGCACGTCCGCGCCCAGCGATGCGGCAATTGCAATCAACTTCGCCATGGGCAGCTTGCGATGGATTAGTTGCAGATACCCAAACAGTGCCGCCGCCGCGTTGCTGGAACCTCCGCCCAGCCCGCCGCCCGAAGGAATGATCTTGCGCAGCTCAATTTCGACTCCGCCGCGAATCTTCAACTCTCGTCGCAGCACATCCACAGCGCGATATACCAGATTGCTTTCAATCGGCTCGCGCGCCAGCGCTTCGTTCCCGTGAATCGTCAGCGAAAT
>DATCOK010000118.1:0-5407 GCA_036564765.1 Candidatus Acidiferrum sp.
GCATTCTGGTTGTAGTCCACCAGCACCCGCCCCCGCGGCCGCTTAGCCACTCGATATTCCGCCGTAATTATTTTCGGATGTCGCGCTTCCAGCTCCTTCGCCAGTGCTTTCGCAAACGCCCACACCTGCTTCTGCGTCGGCCCGCGCTCGATCCCCACGTACACATGAATCCCGCGCGACCCGGTGGTCTTCGCATAACTTTTAATTTTGATCGACTCCAGCGCCTCGCGCACAATCACCGCCGTCTCCAGCACTCGCTCGAACGAAGCCCCCGGCACCGGATCCAGATCGAAATGCAAATAATCCGGCCGGTCCACGTCGTCGCACCGCGCATACCACGGATTCAGATCGATGCACCCCAGATTCACCACCCACAACAGCGAAGACAAATGTTGGATCACCGGAAAGTCGATCACATTCCCCGAGTGATGCTCGATCGCGCACACCGGTATCGAGGGCGGCCGCGGCGACGGCGCCCGTTTCATAAAAAAGAAATCCCCGGTAATTCCGTTTGGGTAGCGCTTCATCACCATCGCCCGGTTGTGCAAATGCGGAAGCAGCCACGGCGAAACGTCCAGGTAATACTGCAGCAGGTCCCGCTTCGTTAGCCCCAATTCGGGGAAAAACACTTTCTGCAGATTGGTTAAACTAACTGGACCGCCAGCCACCGTCATTGTCAGCGAATCCACTTCCGCCGGTATTTGCGGCGCGACAGTCTTTTTTGCGCCGCTCGCCTTCGCTATGTCCTCTACCTTCGCGCGCGGGAACTTCGGACGCCGCACAATTTTTGCCTTGGCCTTCGCCTTCGCTTTGGCTTTCACGTTAGTTGGATGACCTCGCGCAGCCCTCCGGTTTTCTTTATTCTGAGTTCCCCCGCAAGCCCACGCCGCGCCACTCAATGAAAATCATGCGAAGTCGTCGGCGCGTTCGTCACCGTCAGTGCCTCAATCTTCTGCGACTTCACCGACACCACATTATCCTGATTCTGCAACTGCCCCTCGATCAGCAAAAACTGCTGATGTACCACCACCACATGCGTCTGCTCAAAAAGTTGTGGCGAAATAATCGCATTGGCGATTCCCGTTTCGTCCTCCATGCTCAAAAACACAAATCCCTTCGCCGTGCCCGGCCGTTGCCTCGCGATCACTCCTCCCGCAATGCGCACTCTCATCCCATCCGGCAAATGCGGCAACTCCGCCGCGCTCCGCACTCCCATTTTTCGCAACTCCGCGCGGTGATACGCCATTGGATGCGGCCCCACGGTCATCCCCGTCCCGCGATAATCCGCCACCAGCCGTTCCTCCGCGCTCATCGGCGCCAGCGGCGAACTCAAACGCGCCACCCCTCGCGCACTCGCATCACCGCCCAACATCGCCGCCGCTGAATTAAAATCCTGCCCGCTCGCCGCAGCCATCTCATCCACAAACACATCCTCTTCTACGTCGCGATTCACGTCATACAACGGCCCCGCAGCCCGCGCCGTCCTCTCCACCTGCCACAGTGCACTGCGCCGGTGAAATCCGCGCTGCTCGCCCAGCCGGTTCAGCGCTCCCACTTCCGCCAGCACTTCCAACTCCCCTTTCTGTATCCGCGGCACCCGCCGCTTCAAATCATCCAGCGACGTAAACGCCCGCATCGCTCGCTCGCCGACAATCTCCGCGCCAATCTCCGCGCGCAATCCCTTCACATACCGCAGCCCCAGTCGCACCGCGAACTTCCCCTCAATTTTTTCCAGCGTGCACAGCCAGTCCGAGGACGTAATGTCGATCGGCCGCACCCGCAACCCGTGCCGCTGCGCATCCGTCACCAGCGATGGCGGCTGGTAAAATCCCATCGGCTGGTTGTTTAGCATCGCCGCCGTAAACGCCGCCAGGTAGTGACATTTCAAATACGCGCTCGCATACGCCAGCAACGCAAAACTCGCCGCATGCGATTCCGGGAATCCATACAACGCAAACGAAGTGATCGACCGGATAATCGTCTCCTGCGTCTCTCCGGTAATCCCGTTTTTTCCCATCCCTCGCCGCAACTTGTGCTCCACCTCTTTCATCCGCTTCTCCGAGCGCTTGAATCCAAACGCCCGTCGCAACTCTTCCGCCTCTCCCCCACTGAATCCCGCCGCAATCATCGCGATGCGCAGCAACTGCTCCTGAAACAGCGGCACCCCCAGCGTCCGCGCCAGCACCTGCTCCAGCGACGGATGCAAACAATTTGCCGCCTCCCGTCCCTGCCGCCGCTTCAAATACGGATTCACCATCTGTCCCACTATCGGCCCCGGCCGGATAATCGCCACCTGCACCACAATGTCGTAAAAGCACGTCGGCTTCAGTCGCGGCAAACACGCCATCTGCGCCCGGCTTTCAATCTGAAACATCCCCACCGTGTCCGCTCGCTGCAAAGTTTTATAAACCACCGCATCATTCGCCGGCAGCCGGCTTAAATCCACCTCCTCGCCATACTCGTCGTGAATTATTTTCAGCGTATCCTCCAGCACCGCCATCATTCCCAACCCCAGCAAATCCACCTTCACGATCCCCATGTCCGCGCAATCGTCTTTATCCCATTGCACCACCACCCGCCCCGGCATCGTCGCTGGCTCTAGCGGCACCACCGAATCCAGTTGCCCCTGGCACACCACCATTCCGCCGGAATGTTGCCCCAGGTGCCGCGGCAAATCCTGAAAGCGCAAACACAATTCGCAAAATTTGCGAATCTGCGGATGCTGCAAATCCAGTCCCGCATCCTGAAACTGCCGCTCCAGCGTGTCGTTGGCATCCTTATATTCCCAGGCCCCCACCAGCGACGTCAGCCGGTTCAACACTTCCACATCGAACGCCAGCGCTTTGCCGATCTCCCGCGCCGCCGATCGACCGCGATACGTAATCACGTTCGCGGTCATCGCCGCGCCCAGTTTTCCGTAGCGCTCGTACACATATTGAATCGCCCGCTCCCGTTGGTCCCCGCTCGGCAAATCCAGATCGATGTCCGGCCACTCCCCGCGCTCTTCCGACAAAAACCGTTCGAACAGCAGCTCCATGCCTACCGGATCCACCGCCGTAATCCCCAGCGCGTAACACACCGCGCTGTTCGCCGCCGAGCCCCGCCCCTGCACCAGAATGTTTTGCTGCGCGCAAAAACGAATAATGTCCCACACGATCAGGAAATATCCCGGCAGGTCCAGTTTCTCGATGATGTCCAACTCATGCGCGATCTGTTTACACGCGCGCTCGTGGCCCGTGCCGTAACGCGCCAGCATCCCGTCCTGCGTGCGGTCTCGCAAAAACTGCATCTGCGAGCGCCCATCCGGCACCGGATACACCGGAAACTGGTAACCCAGATCGTTTAGCGTGAATTGCAAACGCGCCGCCACCGTCTGCGTATTCGCCAGCGCTTCCGGAAGGTCCGCGAAAAGTTGGCGCATCTGCTCCGCCGATTTCAGATGCCGCTCCGCGTTGCGCGCCAGCAGCCGCCCCGCCGTCGCCAGCGTGCGATGGTGCCGCACGCACGAAAACACATCCAGCACTTCGCGCTGTTCCGGCAACGCGTAGCTCGCTCCATTCGTCGCCAGCACCGGCAATTTGAATTTTCGCGCCAACTCCATCGCTCGCTGGTTGCGCGCCTCTTCTTCCCGGCAAAAATGCCGCTGCAGCTCCACATACACGCTGTCTCTACCAAAAATTTCGCACAGCTCCCGCACGCATCGCTGCGCCGCCTCCATTCCTCCGGAAGCCAGCGCGTGCGCCAGCGGTCCTTCCTCTCCGCCCGTCAGGCAAATCAACCCGCCCGCATGATTCTTCACCTCCTCGCGCGTCACCTGCCCTTCGCCTTTTTTGGCGCGCAGCTTCATCTGCGTCATCAGCCGGCAAATATTCTGATAACCCTTCCGCGACTCCACCAGCAGCGGATACCTCCAGCCCTCTTCCGCCGTCACTTCCGCGCCGATCATCGCCCGCACGTTGCTTTTTTTCCCCGCCATGTGAAACCGCGGCGCTCCATACATCCCGTCGCGGTCCAGCAGCGCCATGGCCTCCATGCCCTTTTCGGCGCACACACTCACCAACTCTTCCGGCAGCGCCGCTCCCGCCAGAAAACTGAACGCCGACCGCGCATGCAGTTCCGCATACATCAGTCGTACGTCCCCCGCACAAACCACCCTTTCTCCCGCGCATCGTAATAAAGCAGGTACAACCCGCGCTGCCCGCCTTCCTCCGGCCGCTTCAATTTTTTATTCGTCGAAGAAAATTGCACTTCTACATCCCATTCCGCCTGCTCCCACGGCTCTTGCCACCACTCTCCCGAAGTTCGCCACGGGCCCGATGCCGCCACCACTTCCCCACGCTGTCCTTGAAAAAATAATCGCGCCGGCGATCCGTCGCGCAACTCCACGCGCGCGGGCACGCTCGGCCGAAAAAATCGAAACGCATTCGCGGGTTGCTCCAACACGCGCGGCGTGGAAGAATTTTTCTCCGTGCCCGTTTTTTTCTTGCGGCTCCCCGCCACTTCTTGTGCCAGCCGGAAGCGTTCCATGCGCACCGCGTCCGGCCGGTGTGTATCCATCAATTGCGGCGACCCCACGTTCGCGTCTCCCACCAGATTCGCCAGCCGCGCCATGGTCAGCTCCAGTTTTTCCGGCTCCGGCGCCGCCGGCATAAATAATCCGCGCTGCGTGGTCCGCGGCCGGTCCGGCTCCGCGGAAATCCTCATCTTGATCACCGCCGCCGGCGGCGGGTCTGCTTGCAGCCGCAACCGCGCCAGCTTCAGCAGCAGTTTCGAATCCCGCATCGGCATCGGCAGCGTCAAACTCTTCTCGAATTTTCGCGGAATCAATTTTTGCTGCTGCGGGTGCGCCGACTGCTGCAACTCTTTTTCAAACGAGCGCTCCAGCTCAAATTCCATGTGAATCGCCTGCGCCGAAAGCGAACGCGCCGCCAGTCGCCCGCACAATTGATCGAGCAGCCGCCCCAGCACAAAACTGAGCGACTCCAGCTCCTCCACGGAATCGTCCAGCTCCATCTCTTCCTGAAAAAAAGTCGTCGGCCTCGCCAGCGTCAGCGAACGTTCGAACCCTCCGCGCGCCAAGGTATGCAGCCGCACTCCTTCCTGCCCCAGCCGCTCCGAAAGCTGGATCACCGGCAAAGCCGCCAGCGCCCCGCACGTGGCAATTCCCCAGCGCGTCAGCGTTTCCTGAATTTCGAGCGATGGCAAAAGTGTGGAAACCGGCAGCCCGCCAAGCCTCTGCGCCTCCGTCCCCGGTGCAATCAGCGTCACCCCCGGCAGCCCCCGCGCCGCCAGTATCGCCACCTCCACATTGGCGGCCACCCCGATGCGCGCCTGCAATCCCAGGCTCGCGCTGCGCTCCATCAATCCCTGCGCGATTTTTTCTTCTGGGCCTAGCAGCGTCCCGAGC
>DATCOK010000119.1:0-9696 GCA_036564765.1 Candidatus Acidiferrum sp.
CCTTCATGGGGCCGGGGCCAGGAGCGGTGCCCGGCTGGGGCTGCGGAAACGCGGTGGAAGCGGCGGTATGGAACGTTACATGGCCTTCCACTTTTTGCATGGTCTGGTGAATGTGTCCGTTCAGGACGGTCACGGAGCCGAACTTCTTCAAATATCCGAGAGCTTGCGCGCTGTCGTCGGTGCCCCAGCCCCATTCCGGATAGATGGACCACAGCGGAATGTGCGCGAATACCACGATGGGCGTGCTGGATTTCAGGTGCTTGACGTCATCCTCAAGCCATTCGAGCTGGTCGCGGCCGAGGGTGCCGAGGCCACCGGCTTTCAGATTCATCACGTTGGACAGGCCGATGAAGTGCACGCTTTTTTTCTCGAAGCTGTACCAGCCTGGGCCTTTGCTGTTTTTGGCGTAGCGCTCGAGATACTGTTTGCCATCGTCGTTGAGCACGTCGTGTTCGCCAGGCACGTAAAAAACATCCTTGGCGCTGGCGCCGCGCAGGATTTGATCGACGGCGTCGAACTCCTTGGGCTTGGAAAGATGACTGATGTCGCCGGTATGCAGCAGGAACTGCGGCGCGGCGGGCAGCGCGTTGATTTTATCGACGGCGGCTTGCAAGGTGCCGGCGACATCGGTGTTGGCGGCTTTGTTGAAGCCCATGTGGCTGTCGCTGATCTGCACGAAGCTGAGTTCGCCGGCCATGTCGGCGGGACTCATTTCGGCGAGGCGGCTCAGGGCGAAGGATTTCATCACCCCGCCTTGCATTACGCAGAAGGCGCCGGTGCCGGCCCAGGCCATGCACTTGAGGAAGCCGCGGCGGTCGACGCCGTCGCGGTTGTGGTCGGCCAGCAGTTCGTCTTTTTTCTGAGTGCTCTTACTTTCGGATTTCTTTTCACTTTTCTTATCGAACATGTTTTCCTCCGTGAAATTCGTCGTTCGTTCTTTCTGGTTCGTGTCAAACGCCCGCGCGATGACCATTTGGGATGCGAGCGGCGCAGGGGAGTGAGGGGCAAAGACCCGCGCCGCCCGCGGGCGTGTTTCGTTGGTGTAGACCGCGGTACCCGGGCGCTTATTCCCTTTTTTGAGGGATTTTATTTTTGGGACAGGCGATAACTTTGGGAATAAAATCGCGGTCGAGGCGGTCTTATACGGTGAGCAATTCCGCTCAAGGAACTGCGGAGAGGGATGGGGGCGTGCTGGATTCGCAAGGACAACTGCGCTTCGAGCAGTTGATCCTGCCGCATGTGGACGCGGCGTTCAATTTGTCGCGCTGGCTGCTGCGCAGCCGGGCGGATGCAGAAGACGTGGCGCAGGAGGCCATGCTGCGGGCCTATCGATTTTTCGCGGGCTTTCATGGCGGCGACGCGCGGGCGTGGCTGCTACAGATTGTGCGTAACAGTTGTTACAGCTGGCTCGAAAAGAACCGGCCGGTGGAGCAGATGACGGAATTTAACGAGGAGCTGCATGGCGCCGCAACGGTTTCTCCTGAATCGCTGGCCATCGCCGGCAACAATCGCGAACGGTTGACGCGCGCGCTGGAGTCGTTACCGCCCCGGCAGCGCGAAGTGCTGGTGCTGCGGGAACTGGAAGGATGCTCGTACAAGGAGATTGCGACGATTACTTCGATTCCCATTGGCACGGTGATGTCCACACTGGCGCGCGCGCGGCAGCAACTGCACACGGCGCTGACAGCAACGGCGCAACAGGAGGCCACGCATGAGTTGTGAACTGGCGCGGACCGTGGTGCATGCGTATTTGGACGGCGAACTGGACGCGGTGCGGGCAGCGGAGTTTGAACGGCACCTCGAACAATGTGCGGAGTGCATAAGCGGGCTGGAGGCGCAGGAGAAATTAAGCTCGGCGTTGCACAGCCCGCAGCTTTACGAAAAGGCGCCGGCGGAGTTGCGGGAGAAAATTGTTGCGGCTACGCAGCGGCCGTCGAAGGTGGTGGCGATGACGCCGCGGCGCGCGATGGTGTGGCGATCGCTGGCCGCCGCCGCGGCGATTTTGTTTCTGGCGTATGCCGGATGGCGCGCGGTTCCAGGATCGCGTGGAGATAATTACGCGGCTGTGCTGGCTTCGCAGGTGGTGGATGCGCATCTGCGATCGCTACAGCCGGGGCATTTGACGGACGTGGTTTCGACGGACCAGCACACGGTGAAACCGTGGTTCGACGGGAAGCTGGAGTTCGCACCGCCGGTGCAGGATTTTTCGAGCGCGGGATTTCCGCTGCAGGGCGGGCGGCTGGACGTGGTGCATGGGCGCACCGTGGCGGCGCTGATTTATGGGCGGCGCAAACATGTGATCAGCGTATTTGTGTGGCCGATGCGCGAACACGATGAAGGTTTGGGCTCGGGCGCGGAGCAGGGCTATCACTTTGTGGCGTGGCACGCGGCGGGCATGGAATTTTGTGCGGTGTCGGATGTATCTGCGGAAGACCTCGCGCAATTGCAGAAACTATTTACGCAGTAGCGCTTGCAAATGATGGGCGGCGAATTAAGTACTGGAATCCGGGCCTTCGAGGATATTTTTCAATCGCAAGAGATCTTTGCGGTTTTCCCACCGCATGGCCATGGCCATGAATGGCGCCATCAATTTCGAAAATCCCGTTGGACTGCCGGCGTTTCGCAGGGTCATGCGCGTGGCGCCGTCCGCGACGGGCGACCAGCTATAAGACGTAGCCATGGGAAATGGACCCTGCGAGGTGCGCATGGTCAGTTTTTCGCCGGACGCCCATTCCGTGATTTCGTAGGTGTATTTGAGAGTTTTTCCGAGAAACTCGGCGGTGAATTCGACCTGCGACCCGATTTGCAGAGGCGGGTTTGTTTTCCAAGAGACGGATTTAATGTTGGCGTACCACGCGGGCGCGTTGGAAGGCTCGGAAGCATACGCGGCTACCTGTTTGGGCGGCTTGCGGATGACAATTTCGGTGGTTACATCGACGCTCATCGAGGCGTGCCTCTTTACCGGGGTGTCGGCATACTCCGCGGTTCAGGCACGGGAGTCAAATCGATCTGCGCGGTGACCACGTTGGCGTGGTCGAAGGGCGCAATGGTCTTGAGAACCGCCGGGCCAATTCTCCACCGGATAGGCTTCGGTCTGAGATCAGTCGCGTGGCGGCAGGGGCTGGGCTTGCACGCTAGGGCGCCGGTACCACCTACTAACCATCAAGGCTATTGACAAGCGGAACACGTACACGTATTTTGTCCTACGCTTCGAGGCACCTTCTTCCCAAGACCCAGGTGACGTAAGGAGAATGGCCCTGCCCGGTCCCACTCGTTTCGGTCGGTGTGCGCGAAGGTGGCTGGCGTTGGGGCTCGCGGTCGCCAGCTGCGTTTTAACAAGTTTTTTTCCTCTGTTGCCGCTAGTCTCCGCCCAGTCCGGCGCCCGGACTACTCCTGTCGGCCTCGATCAGTTAGTGCAGCGCGCTTCGGTGATTCTGCGGGGGAGCGTAATCTCAGCCAACGTCGAGCCGCATCCGCAGTTCTCTAATCTGCAGACTGTAGTAGTCACCATTTCCGTAGGAAAGGTGCTCAAGGGAGAGCCGGGGAAGCTTTATACGTTCCGGCAATTTCTGATGGACCCTCGGGATGCTGCGGACGCCGGGGGGTACCGGAAGAGCGGCGAACTGCTGCTGTTTTTGAATCCCACTTCCGAATATGGGCTCACCAGTCCGGTAGGTTTGGAGCAGGGCCGATTTCGCATAACGCGCGACGCGAAGGGGCGGGCGTTCACAGCCAACGGACAGGCGAATCTCGCGCTGTTTGATCAGGTACTCAGCCGAGGCACGTCGCGAGGGGCACGGTTTTCAGCGCAGAGCAAGGCGATGATCAGCGCGCCGTCGCGCGGCAAGGTTCCACTGGAGCCTTTTGAGGACGCGGTCGTCGCGTTGGCGAGGTTGGACCCATGATGCTTCGGCGGCTGGCCGCAGTATTCATTGTGTTGTTATTGGTGAACGGCTTGGCGCTGGCGGGCGGCCCGCTTCGTGTTACCGGGCGGACCGCAGCTCAGCCTGGACAGCCATTCGTCTGGCCAACCGGTACTCCGATCCGGTACACAGTGGATTCCGGTCCGCTCAGCGCAACTCCGTCCGGGCAGACGGTCATCAGCAATGCGCAGGGTTTGGCTCGGGTGCAGAGCCTGTTTCAGAATTGGCAATCGGTGCCTACGGCATCGCTAGCGTTCTCCTACGCTGGGCCAATCACTGGAGTACCGGGCGGGGATGTAAAGACCATTCAGAATTTCAATACAGTGCAAGGGAGCTGCAAAAGTGGAGCGCAGAATCCGATAATTTTTGATGCGAATGGTTCGCTGTTTCGTGCGCTAGGTCTGGATCCGCTGGTCATCGGATTTGCGGGAACCTGCAAACTGGACACGCAAGCCGGACATATTTTATCCGCGATGGTGGCGCTGAACGGCCAATTTCAGGACGGGCTCACGAACCAATCCTCGCAAAATCCGGAGATAACCGCCCAGCAGTTTGATGAGGCCATCACTCACGAACTCGGACATTTTCTGGGGCTGGGACATTCGCAAGTCAACGAAGAGCTTTTTCAATCGTTCATCCCGGGAAACTGCAACAAGGATCAGTTGGCCGGTTTGCCGCTGATGTTTCCGATAGAGTTTTGCCAATCGCGGAAATCCGCGGGCTTGCCGATTCTGGCTCCGGATGATGTCGCGTGGATTTCCAAGTTGTATCCGGCTTCTTCTTTTGCGACTAGTTACGGGACGTTGAGCGGTTTTGTTCTTTTCTCGGACGGACTCACGGCTGCCCAAGGCGTGAATGTAGTGGCGCGCCGCGTGGATGACCCGGCCACTGCGGTAGACGAGTCTCAGAGCATTGCCTTTTCGGTGGTGTCGGGCTACAGCTTTACCGGCAACCCCGGGCAGTCCATCACCGGGGATAATACCGGCGGCAGCACGTTTGGCAGCCGCAATCCCGCACTGATTGGCTACTACGAAATTCCCGTAACGCCAGGCAACTACACGCTGCAAATCGAAAACATTGATCCATCGTTTACCGGCGGCTCTTCCGTGGGACCGCTGGATCCCCCGACCATAACGATCGGGGCTTTTGCATACTGGCACCATTATGAGTCCGCGTTCGACAATCCGGCGCAACGCGATGCAGTGACGGTGGTGGGCGGGCAGAAGGTCAGCAACCTGAATTTCATCCTCAACGGGACGCCGCCGCGTTTCGATGAGTTCGAAGATGGCGAGGTGCTTCTGCGCAGGCAGGAGCCAACTCCGTTCCTGCTTCGCGAGCCCGAGCTGGTCATGTATTTGGATGTGACCTCGTGAACCGATGGCTCGGAATT
Source organism: Candidatus Acidiferrum sp. (assembly GCA_036564765.1). GTDB lineage: Bacteria > Acidobacteriota > Terriglobia > Acidiferrales > UBA7541 > Acidiferrum. The sequence goes on from DATCOK010000119.1 coordinate 5,314, forward strand.
GCCGGAATGGTCTGCACGGTTCTCTCGGTGACGGGCTGCGGGGGCGGCGGGGTTACCAGCACACCAGCGCCGCCACCACCACCGGTTGCCGAATCGATTTCGATCACCACTAACGCAAATATCCAGTGCGTGGAGACGGTGCCCTTCAGCATGGTGCTCGCGGCTCACGGCAATGCGACGCCGGTGACCTGGAGTATCCTGGGCGGCCAGTTGCCCGCTGGTCTGACTTTGGACGCCGCAAGCGGGACAATTTCGGGCTCGCCAAGAGCCGGACAGACCGCTGTTAGCATTCAGGCTGCCGATGCCAAAGCGTCCTCCGCAAAGCAATTTGTCTTTACCGTTTTCAGCAAGCTGACCCTAACGGCCAACGGCTCGGCCAGCGCACACCTAAATGCGCCCTACTCTCTCATCGTCATCGGATCGTCGCCGATTGCAAGCTTTTCTGTTTCCGCTGGGCAACTGCCTCCGGGACTGGCGCTTACGACCAACCGTTTCGACCCGGGTGCCGCCACGATTTCAGGCATGCCCACGCAACTTGGAACGTACAGCTTCACGGTGCAAGCCCAGGACTACACAGTGCCGCAGACAGCTACGACGAACGTCACGATTGTGGTGGACTCGCATCTGGCTCTCACCAAACCGACGTTACAGAACGGGAGCCAGAATCTTGCGTATACCGATGCGTTCAGCGCGGTCGACGGTACGCCTCCTTATAAGTGGAGCTTATCCGGAGTGCTGCCCCCCGGCCTGCTTTTCTCAACGTCCACTGGAAGGCTCTCTGGTACGCCGACAGACTTCGGGACCTACTTGTACACGGTGACCGTGTCGGACTCGAGCAGTCCGATGCAAACCGATTCCGCGCAGAACATTTTTTATATCGCGGAGCAGTTAAGGATATTTGAAAACTTTGGGGACGCCTTTGTGAACCAGCCGTTCAGCGGGGCGTTTTACGCTACAGGAGGATCATTCCCGGTAACGTGGAAAATCATCTTGGGGAATTTGCCCCCGGGGCTGCAAATCTCCAGCGACGGCACGCTGTCAGGCACGGCGACGCAACTGGGAGCATATAACTTCACGGTACAAGCCACCGATTCGGGCACGCCGCCGTACGTGGTTTCGCAGGCGGTGACGTTGAATGTGACGCCCACTCCTGTAAGTGTGCTCGGCGATCCACTTTCTCCGGCACCGGTGAATGTGCCCTATCACTCCCAGATCCCTGCGTCCGGGGGAACGCCACCGTACACCTGGACCATCAGTTCGGGAGCGCTGCCGCCGGGGCTCGGGCTGAACTCCAGCACTGGAAGCATAGATGGCTCGCCGACTCAGAAGGGGACGTTCAACTTCACCGCCAAAGCTACGGATTCCAGTAATCCGCCGCTACATGCGACGGCCAATGATTTCATCCTGATTCGCGGTGCACTGGGTCGCAATGATTCCATCGCGACTGCGAGTCCGCTGGGCAACAGTGGCACGACGTCAGTGACTTTTTCCATCAGCCCATACATCGATCCTATCAATGCGTCCGCCGCTAATCCCGACACGGATTTCTTCAGGATCATCGGGGCGGGCGGAAGCGTCGTACATGTGGAAACCTTCGCACAGCGTAGTTCCGGCGCGGATCCTCTGGACAGCGTGATCGAGATACTTGATCAAACGGGAGCCCGGCTGCATACGTGCCGCCAACCGAGTTACGCGACCCCCTGTCTGAACGACGACATCGATTCGAGCACGCGCGATTCGGCGCTCGATCTGAAAGTACCTGGGGCAGCGAACACCACGACCACTTTTTACGTTCACGTGTTTGATTGGCGCGGAGATGCTCGTCCGGATATGGTGTACAGCCTGAACGTGACCGGCGCGATTGACCCATTAACAATCTCTCCAACGAGTTTGGGGGCGGGCGCCACGCGCGGCGTGGATTACCAGCAGCAGTTCACCGGGGCGGGAGGCTCCGGGAAAATCACGTGGACTCTGGATGGTGGCAACCCCCCGACCGGCTGGGGGCTTTCTTCGACCGGGCTACTAAGCGGAGTAGCTACCGTGGACGGCACTTACACCTTCGCTATCAAGGCGACCGATTCCGGCAATCCGCAGCAAACGGCACGGGTGCAATTTACTTTGCAGATCGCGGAGCCGCTGGTGATCACGACCTCTCCAATCTTTCCTAACGCCTGCGTTAATAAACCGTATTCGTTCCAGATGCAGACGACTGGTGGCCTGCCGCCCATTACGTTTGGCGCTGGCTCCGGCACACTTTGGGTGGGCATCAATGTGGACCCGGTTACCGGTCTCTTTACCGGCAGCAGTCCGGTGACTGGAACATTTACTACCGGAGCGGGAGCGGTTGACTCCGCGCAACCTCCATCGCGCGCGGGGCAGCAGATCTCAATCACCGTTGTGAATTGCCCCTAGACAAGGACGCAGGCCCGCCCGCTGTAGTCCGCCGCCGAATCAAACCCATCGAGAATCTTGAAAGCTGCGCATAGGGTATCAACCTAGCTAGGGCTGCGTCGTGTGCGCGGCAACTTGGAACGGCGGTGCCTCAAACTGAGACCTTTGCGGGGGGCCTTCCAGTGCTTCGGCGGAATGCGATTTGATTGAGTACGAGGGGGGTGCTATCGTGCCGGGCAGCGTCTTTCTGTGGGCCAAGTGGCTTTCAAATCGAGTTGACATGCGGGGAGACCTGCTGGAGGAGAGAGATGAAGACACGCGTTTGGTTGGTTAGTTTGGCGGCGATGCTGGTGCTGGTGGCGGCGGCGTTGGCGGCGGATGATCCGAATATGGGGACGTGGACGTTGAATGAGGGGAAGTCGAAGATTACGGGGCAGGCGAAGAATACCAAGGTGGTGTACGAGGCGGCGGGCGACAGCGTGAAGGTGACGGTGGATGGGGTGGATGCCGAGGGGAAGACCATTCATAACGAGTGGACCGGGAAGTATGACGGGAAGGATTATCCGGTGACTGGAGATGCCAGTGGAACGGTGCGGTCGTATAAAAAGGTGAATGCGCATACGTTGACGCTGGCGAATAAGAAGGATGGGAAGGTGACGTTAACTGGGAAGATTACTGTGTCGGCGGACGGGAAGAACCGGACGGTGACGATTACGGGTACGGGGGCGGACGGGAAGAAAGTTACGAACTCGTACGTGTACGACAAGGAGTAGGATTTTGGTGACTGAGCCGAAGGGGATCGCCGGCTTGGTTAGGGTTTTGGTGTGGTTTTGTTGGAAGGCCGCGCGGGTTGCGCGGCCTTTTTCTTTGGACGCTGGCGGGAAGAGGAAGAGGAAAGAAGGCGAAAGCAAACTGAGGAACAGGAAAAAAGTCTAGAATGATAGTCATGATGACGCGTAATTAGCCGTTGTCGTCGGCCCTTGGCCCAGGTCCAAACGGTGGAGATTGCAAGTGACCAGTATGAAGCAAAAGCAAGTACTCACGGCGTCGGCGCTGGCCGCATGCTTGGCATTACTCGGGTTGATTGGGCTACGGCATCTCTCGTACATTGAAGCAGTTCCTGGACTTGAGATACTCCTAGGTATAATCGCAATGCCGGGAATCTTTGTCGAAGTCATTTTAGAAGTTGTCTTCTCACCACAGGGATTTCATGATGGTCAGACCTTCGCGTGGATCGTGTCTCCTTCCAATTTAGTGTTTTACTGCACATTTTTCCTATTCCTGATCAAAAGCTTCAGCAACCGATCTGCTAGAGCAGTTCGCTATTGAAGAAGTCATGGCAGACGCAAAAGGGACTACCCATCTGTTATTTCTGTTGGATAAGGACGAACAGGAAGATTTATCGGCGGATCAGCGGAAAAGTTTACGGGACATGGTAGCTGAGTTGAAGAGGCAAGAAGAACCCTGCGGCTTTGCTGGGCAGCTGAAAGTGGCTGCGAGTTGTAGGTTGGGTGTCACATTTGGGGGGCGGCGGACGTTTTAATGGAAAGGCGGGAGATGCGAGTTGATTGAGCACGCGGCGGTGCGGATGGCTGGGAGCGAGGAGCAGGTCCCGGAGGGAGCTGCGGCGAACGAGTCTGGCGCGCGGGCGGATGCGGCGCGCGTGGGATTCGAACGCACGGCGTTTGAAACAATTTTTGTGACGCATTATGCGCGCGTCGTAGGAATTTTGCGGCGGGTGGTGGGGGATGCGGGACGGGCGGAGGAGTTGGCTAGCGAGGTGTTTTTGAAGTTGTACCGACTAGGCGAAAGGGGATCGGACTGGGGCGCGGCATCGCCTGCGATCCGGTCAGAGACTGCGCCACGCGTGGCGCAGTTCTCTGCTCAAGCCGAAGGGTCAGGCCAGCGTGCGAGTGGCGACGCCCGCGGTGGGAATTTGGCGGGATGGCTTTATCGCACGGCTACGAATCTGGGGATAGATGCGTTGCGGGC
>DATCOK010000120.1:0-5152 GCA_036564765.1 Candidatus Acidiferrum sp.
GACAGGAGCTAGACAGTGTGTTTGCGCGGGCGCGATTTGCGCAGGAATTTGACGCGGCGGTGCCGGATTTTTCCAGGCGTAGTGAATTGCGGCTGGAAGCGGCAAGACATCCGGTGCTCGAAAACAAATTGCGCAAAGAGGGGCGCGCGGTGGTGCCGATGACGCTGACGCTGGGCGGCGAAGAGCGCGTGCTGGTGATCAGCGGGCCCAACACCGGCGGAAAAACCGTGGCGCTGAAAACCACAGGAATCGCGGCACTGTCGGCGCAATCGGGAATTCCGGTGGCGGCGCAGACGGCGGTGCTGCCGCTGTTCGATCGCGTGCTGGTGGATATCGGAGACGAGCAGTCGATCGCGGCGGATCTTTCCACGTTTTCCGCGCACATGCTGAATTTGCGGGCGATGCTGGAGACGGCGACGGCGGAGTCACTGGTGCTGGTGGACGAAATGGGTACCGGCACGGCACCGGAAGAGGGGGCGGCGCTGGCGGTGGCTTTGCTGGATGCGTTTCGCGAGAAAAAGTGCATTGTGCTGGCCACTACGCATCACGACCGGCTGAAGACCTATGCGTCGACCACGCCGGGGGTGGTGAATGCGGCGGTGGAATTTGACGACGTGAATTTGCGGCCGACGTATCGCTTGATGGTGGGCGTGCCGGGCGGGTCGAGCGGCATCGCGATTGCGCGGCGGCTGGGCATTACGGAGCCGATTATTGAACGGGCACGCAGCCTGATGGCGCCGGAAGCGCTGGAAGCGGCGGATCTTATCGCGTACCTGCATCGAAGCCGCGATGAACTGGACCGCATGCAGCAGCAGATGACGGCGGAGCGACATGCACTGGAGGAAGAGCGCAAGAAATTACGCGGCGAGTGGGTAGAGCGCCAGCAGAAACGCATCCGTGAGCTGGAAGAGAAATTCGCGGAGATGCAGAAGCGTTTCGATGAAAACGTGGCGCGAGTGGTGGAGGCGGTCAAAGAGCGAGAGTTGCGCGGGACACTGGAGAAAACGGCGCGGCGCAAGGTACTGGATGTGCGAGGCGGAGCGCGCGAAGAGCTGAACGCGGCGGTGGTGCAGACGATCGCGGAGTCGCAGCAGGATTTGGGAACGCAAACGGCGGGGCGGGAGGCGGTGGCTGCGGCGCAGTTGCAAGCAGGGGCGCGGGTTCAAGTTCGCGGATTCAGCAAGCCGGTGGTATTGCGGCGCATTGACGGGGCGACGGCGGAAATTGAAGCGGGACCGCTACGGATGAAAGTTGGCGTCGACGAGATTATTAGCGTGGAAGGCACGAGCCCCAGCGCGTCCGGCGACGGAAAGACGCGCACGGGTGGAATTACGATGCGCACACAAGCGAGCGATGAGAGCGCGGGAGACGAAATTAATTTGATTGGATGCACGGTGGAAGAAGCGACCGGGCGCGTGGACAAATTTCTGGACGAAGCGGCGCTGGCGAACCGTTCCCGGGTGCGCATCATTCACGGGCATGGGACGGGGGCGCTGCGCAAAGGGCTGGCGCAGTTTCTGGCCAAGCATCCATTGGTCGACAGCCAAACGTTTGAGACGGAAGAGCGCGGCGGAAAAGCGGTGACGGTCGTGGAGCTGCGGGCATAAATGGCGGAAGCGGGATCATTCGCGGAGCGCGTCAAGACCCAGGCCGACATCGTACGGGTGATCGGCGAATACGTGCGCCTGAAAAAGAGCGGGCAGAATTTCACGGGGTTGTGCCCGTTTCACGCGGAGAAGTCGCCGTCGTTCGCGGTGCATCCGGTGAAGCAGATTTATCACTGCTTCGGCTGCGGGGTGGGCGGCGACGTTTTCAAATTTGTGATGGAAGTGGACAAGGTGGCGTTTCCGGAAGCGATCCGCATCGTGGCGGAAAAGTGCGGCATCGCGATTCCGCGGCCGAAAGCCAGTTCGCCGGAAGAGCGCAAGGAAAACCAGCAGCGGGGGGTGCTGGTGGAGATGCATCGCGAGGCGCAAACGTTTTTTGTGCAGCAACTGGGTGGAACGCTGGAAGGGAAAGCGGCGCGAGCATACCTGGAGGATCGCGGGCTGGATAAGGACCCCATTGCGCGGTTTGGAATCGGGTATGCGCCAAGCGGCGGGGACACGTTACTGCGATTTTTGCGTTCGAAATATAAAGAGCCGCAGCTGCTGGAATCCGGGCTGATTTCGCGGGAGCAAAGCGGCGGCGGGCGAATGTACGACCGGTTCCGGCGGCGCATCACGTTTCCAATCGCCAACGAGTCGGGGAAAATCGTGGCGTTCGGGTGCCGGGCGCTGGGCGACGACCAGCCGAAATATCTGAACTCGCCGGAAACGCCGATCTATTCGAAGAGCAATTTGCTGTATCACCTGGACCGGGCCAAGGACGCGCTGCGGCGCTCGGATTTCGCGGTGCTGGTGGAAGGCTACATGGACGCGATCGCGGTGGCGCGCGCGGGGATCAGCAACGTGGTGGCCAGTTGCGGAACGAGTCTGGCAGAGCCGCAGATCAAATTGCTTTCGCGATTCACCAAGCGCGTGATCGTGAATTACGATCCGGACACCGCGGGGCAAATCGCCACGGAGCGCTCGATTTCGCTGCTGCTGGAAAATGATTTCGAGGTGCGGGTGCTGGCGCTGCCGGCGGTGAATATGACCAGCAGCGATGGTACGAAGTATTCGAAGAACGCCGACCCGGACCTGTATATCCGCGAAATGGGCGTGGAGGCTTACAGCAAGTTGCTGAAGGAAGCGCCGCCGTACGTGGATTATCTGATCGGGCGGGCGCGGCATATGGACCTGTCGACGGGCGAAGGGAAATTGCGCGCGGTGAATTATTTGTTGCCGTACGTGCAAAAAATTCCGAACCGGCTGCTGCGGTCGGAGTGGGCCACGCGGATCGCGCAGCAATTGCGGCTGGACGAGCCCGTGTTGCGCGCGGCGTTGAGCAAAGCAGCGGCTGAACGGCGCAGTGGACTGAAAGTGGCCCCAGAACTGGTGGCGCGGGCAGCAAAGCCGGTGGAGCGGCGATTGATTCGCATGCTGGCGGAGGCGGACGGGTTCCGGAAAACGCTGGCGGAACGGCTGCAGCAGTCGCGTTCCTACGAAGCGCTAGAGACGGAAAAAATCTTCGCGGCGCTGATTGCGGCCAACCTGGCGGATGACCGGCCCATCCAGGCCACGGAACTCGCCGGCAACCTGGAAGAGCGCGACCGGCGGATGCTCTTCGAGATACTTTTCGAGGAATCGAGCGAGTTGACGTGGGAAGAGGCGGAGAGTTGCCTGGAGTCGCTGCAAAACCGGCAGGCCGAGAGAGCGCTGGCGGAGGTGCAACGCAGCATTGAGGCGAATCCGGCGCCGGGGGAGTTGCGAAGCCTGCTGGCCAAGAAGCAGGAGTTGATGAGGCGGCTGGCGGCGGGGCGTTGATAGATTGAAGCCATGGCCAGTGCAAGTGAAGGCGGCGGAGCAAAATCGAGTTATCCTAGGATTTCTAATAATTAATACGTTGACTGTGTTGGAGTTAACCGTGTAGCGTTAATGGGTTTTAGGCGTAACTGTTTTCACCTTAACTGCATCTTACAGATGTATTTACGGGCGGCGGAGTGTAGCGGTTTGTGCGGGACAGCGGGCAACGCACAGATGAGCGGCAAGCAAGTGTTGTGGCGCGCGTGGATTTCAAGAACAATCCGAATGAAATACAGGGGCGGACCCCGAAGAGCGCCAAGCTGTCTGTCTGAAGGCGTTTCCGCGAGCAAGATTTTTGTGGGCGAAATTTCTGGAGGTAATTCGTGGCGGTAGCGGGTCTGGAAGAAAAATATGACGCAGTACGGCAGCTGATTGCAGTCGGCAAAGAGCGCGGCTACCTGTTGTATGACGAAGTGAACGATTCGCTTCCGGCGGAAGTGCATTCGTCGGAAGAGATCGACGATCTGCTGACGACGTTCGAGCGCAACGGCATCGAGATTTATGAGGACGCGGCTTCGGCGAAGGCGGCGCGGGCGGTGGAAGTTTCCGCGGAGTCCGGCGCGGACCACGACGTGGTGGTGGTCGAAAAAGAAGGCGGGCACAGTGAAGACAGCGACCTGGATCTGACTCCGGGCTCGCTCGAGAAGACCAACGACCCGGTGCGCATGTATCTGCGCGAAATGGGCACGGTGCCGTTGCTGACGCGAGAAGGCGAAGTGACCATCGCCAAGCGCATCGAGCGCGGGCAACTGGTAGTGATGAAGTCGATCACCCGGTCGCCGATTGTCATCAAGGAGTTGATCGCGGTCGGGGAGGATTTGCGCAAGGGCGCGAGGTCCATCAAAGAAATCGTTGTCTTCGACGACGAAGAGCTGACCGAAGAGAAGATCGCGAATAAGACCAAGCAGACGCTGAAGTACATCGACAAGATTGCCAAGCTATACGAGACGGCGCTAAAGCAGGCGACCAAGCTCGAAAATACCCCGAAGGCCAAGAAAAAGCCGTACATCCACGCCAAGTGGGACGTGGCGCGCACGCGCGTGGAAATTTCCGTGGCGATTCGCGCGATTGTTTTTAATCCGTTTGAGAAGAAGCGGCTGATCGACAAAATGCGCGGCACGGTGGAGCGCTTACAGTCACTGGAGCGCGAAGCCGGGCGACTGGAGCGGCGCGCCGATGTGGCGAAAGGCGACGTGGCTTCGGAAGCGCGCAAGGAGTTGCGCAACCGGCGCGGCGAACTGAAGGATATCGAGCAAGCCAGCGAAGTGGGCTTGACGGAACTGAAGCGCACGCTGACGTTCATTCACCGCGGCGAAGCGGAAGCGGACCAAGCCAAGAAAGAATTGATCGAAGCCAACTTGCGATTGGTGGTTTCCATCGCGAAGAAATACACCAACCGTGGATTGCAGTTCCTGGATTTGATTCAGGAAGGCAACATCGGCTTGATGAAAGCGGTGGACAAATTCGAATGGCGCCGCGGATATAAATTTTCTACGTATGCGACGTGGTGGATCCGGCAGGCGATTACGCGCGCGATTGCGGACCAGGCGCGCACCATCCGTATTCCGGTGCACATGATCGAAACGATCAACAAGCTGATCCGCACTTCGCGGCAACTGGTGCAGGAACTGGGACGCGAGCCTACGTCGGAAGAGATCGCCAAGCGCATGGATATCCCTGTCGCGAAGGTCCGCAAGGTCCTCAAG
>DATCOK010000121.1:0-2829 GCA_036564765.1 Candidatus Acidiferrum sp.
GATCCGCTCATCACCATAGTGAAAAACGCGCTGCAGAAAGCCGGCGTTTCGCTTTCCGGCGCTGGCTCGCAAAAAAGCGCTTCCTCGTCGCGCAAGCCCGCGGAAGCCTCGAAGCCATCTTCGCCGGATGTTGCCACGGAATCCCCGAAGCCCAGTTCCCCGCTTGCTGGTTTGAAATTCAGCCGCTTTACCGCGGCTGAGCCGCCACCCGCCGCCGAACCGCCTTCTCCCGTCTTGCAGGAAATGAGTTTTGTCGAAGAGCCCGCGGCTCCGCCGCCTGTGAACATCGCTCCTTCCGACAACATGATGGCCTTCGAGAACTTGCTCGGCAGCACCACCACCGAAGAGCCGCAGTTCGTCGCCTCCGCTACGGAAACCGCGCCCGAAGCGGAAGCCGAGGAATCCCTCGACGTACCCGAAGAGCGTGAGCAGCCCGAGCCGGTCGAAGACTCCATTCCCGCGATTCCCTCCTGGCGCCGCGACGCCGCCGAAGAGCAATTTACGGAAGACGAATCCGTTGGCGCCGTAAAAGATTGGCGCGACAGCGAAGTGGTGCAGACCACCAGTCGTCGCAGCGCCCGCGAAACCTGGGAGCAGTCCGAAAGCCAGGGCGGTTTCGGAGCAGCCAAGCAGGTCGCGGATGAAGTGCCCGCGGAACTCGGCGCATTCACCACGGAATTGAGCTCGCTCGAAACGGAATCGCGCACCGGCAATTCGTTCGAGCCGCAAACCGCTACCCTTGAACCTGACGCAACGGAATTTGCGGCGTCGCAGGAAGAATTTTCCCGCATCCCGCATAGCGATGAGCAGTCCACTGCGGTGGCGGCTTCTGCTGCCGCAGTCGAAGATATCTCCGCGCCGGAAGTAGCGACGCAAGAAGAGACCGCCGCGCCAGCCGACGAATTTGGCCGGCCGGAAGAATCCGCCATCGCAACTCAGGAAGACGCGCAGGAACCGATTACCGTCGAAGAACCGGGCGAAGCCACCGAGCCCGAACTTGCGGAACAGCACACCGCAGCATCGCAATCCGCACGCGAGGTAGCCCCGGAAGAAGCGTTACTCCACGACGTGCTGCACGAATTGGAACAGGCCAATCACGAACCAGCGTCGCTCGAAGAAAAGATCAAGCACAAAGCCGAAGAGAAAACTCCCGAGCGCGAACCGGTCAACAGTTGGTTCTCGCGTCCCGCCAGTCCCTGGGACACCGAACCGCACCGCCCGAATCCGCTCGCCGCCGCTTGGGGTGGCTCCAAACAGGCCGTCGTCGAACCGGAATCTCAGCAGGAACCAGAACCGGTGGCCGTAGCGCACGAAACGGCAGAGCACGCGGTACAACACCTCGAAGAACGATCTGACTCCCACGGCACCAACGGCCAATCCACCTCCCACGATATCGACGAAGTGATCGCGGCCGAACCCGCCGCGCAACAAACCCCCGCGGCGCCCGCCGAAACTTCCCACGCACCGGCACAGCCGGATGTCGACGACCTGGTCGCCCGCGTCCTGGCTAAGATGAACCCCGACGTTCTGCAAGCCGTAACCCGCGAAATTCTAAAACCAATGGTGGCCGCCATTCTGGCCGAGGAGTCCAAACGCAAAGAGTAATCACGATGGAACGCTCAACCAAGAATCTGCGGTCGGAGTTGAACACTCAACCAAGAACGGCGGGCGTTAGTTGAATGCTCAATCAAGCGTCCGCAAATTTAGTTGAACGCTCAACCAAGAACGCCCGGACTTAGTTGAACGCTCAACCAAATAATCCCCGCGTTACTTAAACACTCAACCAAGAACTCCCCTCCCGAGTTGAACGCTCATTCAAATTTAGTTCCGGTACCAGCCCCGCATCGCGCCCCGTTTTTCAAGCTATTTCCCTTCCGCCACCCGCACATTTTTCCCCCTGAATTGACGCCGCCGCTTTCTCCCTCGTATAGTCAAAGCTCATTCGTTTTGAACAACTTGTAACCACGCCAGGCCTGGCGCAACGCGCCGGGCTCTCGGAGAAACCTTTTTCGATGACGCGAGAAATTCCCAAGGCCTATCAACCTCAGGAGATCGAGCCCAAGTGGGCCGATTTCTGGGTCAGTGAAGCGCTCTTCCGCGCCAATGCCGACGCGCCTCCGCCGGTTTTCTCCATCGTCATTCCCCCGCCGAATGTCACCGGCTCGCTGCACATCGGACACATGCTCGATCACACCGAAATCGACATCCTCACCCGCTGGCACCGCATGCGCGGCTTCAACACTTTGTACCTGCCGGGCACCGACCACGCCGGAATTTCCACCCAGCGCGTGGTGGTCAAACAACTCGCCGAGCAAGGCATCGACTACCGCACCCTCGGCCGCGAAGAGTTCGAGAAGCGCGTCTGGCAATGGAAAGAAGAGAGCGGCGGCACCATCACCGCGCAGATGAAGCAGATCGGCGAGAGTTGTGACTGGTCGCGCGAAAAATTCACGTTGTCGCCGGAAATGTCCAAAGTCGTGCGCGAAGCTTTCGTGCGTTTGTACCAGGAAAAACTCATCTATCGCGCGCACTACATGACCAACTGGTGCCCGGTCTGCCTGACAGTGCTCAGCGACCTCGAAGTGGTGCACGAAGAGCGCGTCGGACATTTGTGGTACATCAAATATCCCGTCGCGGACACGAACGGCGGAGCTGGAAACAATTTTGTGGTGGTCGCCACCACCCGTCCGGAAACCATGCTGGGCGACACGGCCGTAGCGGTGAATCCGCACGACGAGCGTTACGCACATCTGATCGGAAACAATCTGACGCTGCCGCTCACCGGCCGCACCATTCCAGTCATCGCCGACGAAATGGTGGACCGCGAAT
>DATCOK010000122.1:0-3736 GCA_036564765.1 Candidatus Acidiferrum sp.
ACCTCCACTACTTCGACAGCTATAGCGCCACCTACGGCTCCCTCGGCGCCGTCATCATCCTGCTCATCTCCTTCTACCTCACCGGCATCGCCATCCTCGTCGGTGGTGAAGTCAATGTTGTTATTGACGAAATAGCGGGTCACAATAAGGAACCGCATCACGCGGAACGCACCATAATCAGCACCAGCAGCGCGGCCCCCGACGCGCCAGCGGTTTGACGTAGGTCTTACTGCGTCGACAGCCCGCTCGGTCTTTGGCCATGAACGCTTGATTCTTGGGCGAAAGGCGTATGGCCTATACTCTCGAACGTCGCTCTCCCCGCAAACGCTTCGAGCATCTTCTTTACGTCGAGGTGGAACCGGGCAACGGCGGCATGGTTCTCAATTTCTCCGAGCATGGCTTTGCGTTCCGCGCCATGCGCCGCGTGCGTCCCAAGCAAGAAGTAAAATTCGCCTTCAATCTCACCGACAAGCGCCGCCTGGAAGGCCGCGGCCGCCTCGAGTGGGCCGACCAGGAAGGCCGCGTCGCCGGCTTGCAGTTCACCGACATCTCTGACGAATTTCGTTCCGAGCTTCAGAATTGGCTGGCCATTTCTCCCGAAGTCATTCCCTCCTATCTCGGGCCGCAAACCGTCAACCCCGCGGAGGCCGCCGGCGGTCCTCCCCCCACTCCGTCAAAATCATTACCGCAACGCGTCGCTGCCGATCCCGCTTTAATCGAGGCTCGCCGCCGTGAAGCCGTCTTGCGCGTTGCCGGTGCCAAAACCAATCGCGCCATCGCGCCATCCGAGCCTGCTGAATATTCCGAGCCCGCCGAGTACGTCGAATACGCTGAGCCAACGGCACTGCATCCACCGCCCGATTCGCTGGCCTACGAAAATCCCAGGCGCGAGCCCGCCGCGGAATTGCCCTGGGCCGCTACGCTTCCGCCCGCGATCGGTGCGGAACGTAGACCAGGCGTCGCGCTTCCCAAAGCGTCCGCGCAGCTTTCTGAACTCTCTTCGCTCAAAGCCGTCGAGCAGCCGCTTTATTCCCCACCGGTCGACCCGGAAGCCGTCTCGCGATCGGCTCTCCAGGCGAACTCCGCCGCAGCGTCGGCCAAAGCTCGCGAAAAATCGGAAGCAGCCGCGCCGCCAGCCCCTGCGCCCGCCGCGACCAACTCCCTCGACGCCGCCTCCATCGCTGCTATCGAAGCGCAAACCGCTTCCGCCCTCAACGATCACGCCCAAACCTTGTTGCAACACTTTCAGCAGGAAGAGCAGCGCATGCTCACGGCCTTCCGCGATTCCACCGCTCGCCTCATCCGCGAATCCGAGCGCAAGCTTTTCCCCATCCGTGAAGCCGCCCAGGCCCAGATGAAAAGCCTCGAATCTTCGGTCTCTTCCGCCGCGGCCTCCGCCAAAGTTCTCGACCAGTACCCTTCACTCCTCGAACGCGCCCAGCAACAAGCCCTCGACCGTTTCCAGACCCAGATGCAGGAAATCCTGCACGGCCACGTCATGGAAATGCGCCGCCGCTCCGACATGGCCCTCGAAGAAATCAACGCTCGCGCCGCCGCCGCATTGCCGCGCCGCATCAGCACCACCTCCGGAATCTTAGTGACCATGCTGATGCTCGTTCTGATCGCCGCGCTCTTCATGTTCCGTCGCGAAGCCGCCGACGCCTTCATCTGGGTCGGCCAGCACATCGCCGATTCCTCGCCCGCCAGTGAACCCGCGAAAACCGAGCCAGCTCCAGAAGTGAAATCTGCCCCGGGCAAATCTGCTGCCGCCCCGGAACCTAAGCCGGCTTCGGCGAAACCTTCGCCGTCGCACAGCAGCGCAGAACCCGCAACCTCCACCGCCGCCACTCCACCCGTTGCAGCGCCCAAGGAATCTCCTGCGCCCACCGCGACATCCGCAACGACTCCCGCCCGTGACGTTAAATCTCTCTGGGCGGAAGTAGCCCGCGGCGACGTCAACGCCGAAATGACCCTCGGCACCATGTACTTCACCGGCCACGGCGTCACCAAAAATTGTTACCAGGCCCGCCGCCTCTTCACCGCCGCTGCAAAAAAAGGCAACCCCGAAGCCCGCCAGAAATTAGCTCAACTCGACAACGGCGCCTGCGGCTAAGCCCAGCTCTCTTCCAGAAATTTGGCGCCGCAACCATCAGTCCAATTTGCCTCTCTCCCGTGCGGCTCCGCTCCCTTGCCGCCATCCCTCCGCCGTCATACACTCTTCGGCATTCTAACGAGCCAGTGAGGATCGCTTCGTGACCACTCCAGGTACTCCCGCGCCGCCCGCGCCCAACGCCGCCGCTTCGCGCACCCAGCAAGTCCTCGAAAAGCACAAAAAATTTCTCTGGCCCAGCGTCACCAACTATTTCTCCAATCCCCTGGTCGCCGACCGCGGCCAAATGCAGCACATCTACGACCTCGAAGGAAATAAATACCTCGACTTCTTCGGCGGCATCCTCACCGTCTCCGTCGGCCACTGCAATCCCAAGATCACCTCCAAAATCAACGCGCAGGTCAATCGCCTGCAGCACACTTCCACGCTCTACCCCAACGAACACATCGTGGCTCTCGCCGAAAAAGTCGCGCAGATCACCCCCGGTAACCTGCAACAAAGTTTTTTCACCAGCTCCGGCAGCGAAGCTAACGAAGCTGCCATCCTCCTCGCGCGCATGACTACCGGCAACTACGACGTGGTCGCTCTGCGCCACGCCTACTCCGGCGGCTCCGCGCTGACCAAAGCCGTCACCGCCCATGCCCCCTATCGCCGCGCCGGCGTCATCAGTGTGGGTATCTCCCACGCCGTCAATCCCTACTGCTACCGCTGCCCGCTGCACCTCACTTACCCCGACTGCGGCGTGGCCTGCGCCGGTGACGTCGAGAATCTCATCCAGACCGGTACCAGCGGCAACATCGCCGCCTTCATCGCCGAGCCCATCCAGGGCGTCGGCGGTTTCATCACCGCCCCGCCCGAATATTTCAAAATCGTCTTCAAGATCGTCAAAAAATACGGCGCGCTCTTCATCGCCGACGAAGTGCAAACCGGCTGGGGCCGCACCGGCAAACACTGGTTCGGCATCGAGCATTGGGAAGTCACCCCCGACATCATCACCAGCGCCAAAGGTATGGCCAACGGCGTGCCTATCGGCCTCACCGTCACCACGCCAGAAATCGCTGCCGGCTATCAGGGCAGCAACATCGCCACCTTCGGCGGCAATCCCGTAACCAGCGTTGCCGCTCGCGCCACCATCGAACTGATTGAGGAAGAAAATCTGCGAGAAAACGCCCATACTGTCGGCGCCTACTTCCGCGGTAAACTCGAGGAACTCCAGAAAAAATGTCCGCTCATCGGCGACGTCCGCGGCATGGGCCTCATGCAAGCCCTCGAACTGGTCAAAGACCGCAAAACCAAAGAACCCGCCCCCGAAGCCACCAACCAGGTCATGGAGCGCGCCCGCCAGAATGGCCTGCTCATCGGCAAAGGCGGCCTCTACGGCAACACCCTCCGCCTCGCCCCCATGCTCAACACCACCAAGGGAGACGTAGACGACGCCATCCGCCTCCTAGACAAATCCTTCAGCGAAGTAAAACTACCCTAAGCCCAGCAATCCTTTTTGATAACGTTGAACCACGATCGTGAATGTTTTTATGCGTGGAGCGGATCATTGTAACGGCGCAACCGCCACACCGTAGAAACACCCAAGACTCAAATTTAAAGCTCGTCGATCCGCCCAGAACCGGG
>DATCOK010000123.1:0-6206 GCA_036564765.1 Candidatus Acidiferrum sp.
AGCCGATAAAAGGTTGGCGAGATTTACGCACACGATCAGCAAAATAAGTCCTACCGCGGCCCACAATACAATGATCGAGCGCCGCAACCGGCCGGTGAGATATTCCTTGAGTTGCGAAAGACGCGCGGTGTAGTCGCCTCCGTACTCCGGGTGTTTGAGCGCGAAATGTAGCCGCCGCGCAAGAATGTTAGCCTCCGCTTGAGCGTGCGGCAGACTTACGCCCGGCTTAAGCCGGCCAACCAGCGAAAGGGTATTGCCCCAATCCCGCATATCATCAAGAATCGCGGGTACCAGGATGTCTACCTGCGACCCTGGAGAAAAGACCGACCCGAAATCGAATGTGGAAGGCAAAACTCCAACGACGGTTACTGACTGGTTGTTAAGCAATACTGCGCGTCCGACGATGGAACGATCGGAGGCGAACTGCCGCTTCCAGAATGCGTTGCCAAGGACCACGACCGGCGGACTGTTTTTGCGGCAGTCCTCGGCGGAGAAGAACCGGCCGAGTGCCGGCTGCGCCCCGAGGGTTGGCAGGAAATTGTGTAGGACGCTGATGCCGGAAACCGGCAAGGTATCGCCATCGTGGGCGAGTTTAAAATTGTTGGTGGAAAAAAACGCAAAGTAACCGCTGACGTCCTCGAACGACTCGTTTTGGTTTCTAAATTCTTCGTACGCGTCGGCTGAGTAAGTGACACCAGACATTCCGGCGCCCGGGCTACCGCCGGCAATCCATACCAGCCTCTGCGAGTCGGGAAACGGAAGAGGCCGCAACAAAAGGTTATCCACCACGCTGAAGACCGCGATGTTCGCGCCGATGCCCAGAGTCAGAATTAAGATGGCGATGAAAACGAAACTGCGGTCGCGCCAGAATGTTCGCAATGCGTAGCGCAAGTCCTGGCGCACTTCATCGAGGAGTGGCAGCGTGCGAGCGTCGCGATGTTGATCTCGGGCTTGTTCGGTTCCCCCAAAGCGGATCAGCGCCTGGCGTCGAGCTTGGTCAGAAGCCATACCATGTTGAATAAAGTCGTCAGTGGCTTCGTCCAGGTGAGCAGCCATTTCGACATCCAGTTCGGTGTCCAGTCGGTTTCGCTGGAGCAAGGCGCGGAGGCGTTGGACAAGCTGTCGAATGCTTTCAGTCACGAGTCCACCCCTTCCGCCGGCATGGTTAGCACGCGAGTCATGACGCTGGACAGTCTTTCCCAATAGGCGACGTCCTCGGAGAGATGTTTGCGACCGGCTCTGGTGATCGAATAGAACTTGGCTTTACGATTATTGGCCGACGCTCCCCACACGGCAGAAATCCATCCACGTTGCTGAAGGCGCACCAAGGAGGCATAAATGGTTCCTTGGTTTAGAAGAACTTTATCGCCGCTGACCTGCTCGATGCGCCGGGCGATGCCGTAGCCGTGCAAACCGCCCATAGTCATCAAGGTCTGGAGAACCATCAGATCCAAGGTGCCTTGCAGTAAATCGAGTTTTTGGCCAGCCACGTATTGCTCCTGTGCTAGTACCACAGGAGGATAGCCCCTGTTGTGTGGGATTGCCACAGGAAAATTCAAGGACTGACGGCAAAGCGCCGCATTGCTTTATTTTTCTATGTAAATCGGTTCGCTCAGAAGGTGTGAAAGAGCCGGTTCCAGCGTACCGTGCTGGGATGCAGCAGCGCGTTGACATACGCGAACGCGCGTTCGCGAACCTGGCCGGGTTCCCACGCATCGGAGTTGGCATCGAGCGACATATAAATAAGGATCGGCGTGCCGATGATGTCTTCGCGCGGCACGCAGCCCCAAAACCGGCTGTCATAGGAATTGCCGCGATTGTCGCCCATCGCGAAGTAACAACCCTTCGGAACCTGATACGGAAATCTTAGATCGGACCGGCCGCGCGGAGCGGTTCCGGCGGGTGCGGGCTCGGTTGGGCCGGTGGTGTAATTTTCTTGCAGCTTATTTCCGTTGATCCATACATCTCCATTGCGAAAATCGATCAGGTCGCCCGGCAAACCGATGACGCGCTTCACTAGATCGGTCTGATCGGGCGCGAAGGGCGGACGGAAAATCACCATTTGCTGGCGCTTGGGATTGCGCCACAGCGGAACATGCCAATTGGTGAAAGGGACGCCGGCGTCGTAGCCCATGCGGCTCATGATTAGATGGTCGCCGACGAGCAGGGTGCGCTCCATGGAGCCGGAAGGTATCACGCGGGCCTGACCGATCGTTCCATTAATGAGCAGAAAGACCAAGCCAATCCAGAACCACGCGAGGATTTCGGCGCGGATACTGTTGCGCAAAGTGGACGGCCTAGGTTGCGCTGCGGATTTCTTGCGGCTGATTTTCATGACGGCCCCCTCTTGGCGGCGTTGTTACTATTTTGCCATGAATCGAGCTGGAGCGAAGAAGCCGCCACGTTAGCAGAATTAAAATGACTCCGCTGTATCATGGTTTTGAGGTTGACGTTGCAGACCGCGCGGCCTAAAGTCCTAACCAAGTCATTCTGAACAAAAACCATGATCAATGAATTGAGCAGGCGAAGATTTTTGGCCCAGGCGGGCATGGGTGTCAGCGCGGCGTGGGTCGCGGCACACTGGCCGCAGATGGTTTCCGCCGCGGAACATGCGCGGCAAGCGGCGAAGTCCGCCGGCGTCTACAAATTTGAGTTTTTCACCCCGGAAGAAGCGCTTGAGGTGGAGGCGCTCGCTGCGCGGATCATTCCCACGGATGAAACTCCCGGCGCGCGCGAAGCTGGCGTGATCTATTTTATCGATCGCGCTCTCGTGACCTTCGCCGACGGCGACCAGAAGAAATACCGCGACGGCATTCCGGAGCTGCAAACGGAATTCCGTAAGAAATTTCCCGACATTGCCAAATTTTCCGCTGCCACCAATGGGCAGCAGGACGAATATTTGCGGGACTTCGAGGCCGCCCAGAAAAAAGAAGCGGCCAGGCGTCGGCGAGGCAACCCGCCGGAGCAACCGTTCCTCGAAACGGTGCGCGTTCACACCATCTCCGGGTTTTTGATCGATCCGGAAACCAGCAATGGAAATCGCGGCGGCGTGGGTTGGAAGTTGCTCGGCCGCGAGCCGCAGCACATGTTTCAGCCGCCCTTCGGCTATTACGACAAGGATTATCCGGGCTGGAAGCCGGCCCCGGCAGCGACGGAAAAGGCGGCGGACAAGAAATGAACGTCGAGCAGCCAAAATATAAAACGTCGGACGAAGTGGATTTTGTAATCATCGGCTCGGGCGCGGCCGGGGGAATTCTCGCGAAGGAATTATCGACCAACGGATTTCGCGTGGTGGTGCTGGAGCAGGGCCCGTACCTGACCGAAGCGGACTACACCCATAACGAAATCAAGATCATCGGCGAAGATCTGCTGACCAATCACCCTAAGTTGCAGCCGACCACGTTTCGCAAAACACCGCAGGATAAAGCCAAACAGCAGCGCGCGCTGGTTTACGGGCGAACGGTCGGCGGCACCAGCGTGCACTTCACCGCGAATTTCTGGCGCTTCCACGAAATCGACTTCGTCGAGCGCAGCAAAGTCGGCGCGGTCGCCGGAGCGAATTTTGCCGATTGGCCCATCAAGTATGCCGACCTTGAGCCGTACTACACCAAGGTGGAATGGGAGATCGGCGTTTCCGGTCTCGCGGGCGCCAGTCCATTCGATCCGCCGCGTTCGAAGCCCTACCCCATGCCGCCGCTGCCGGTGAAATCGTCCGGCGTGATTTTCGAAAGGGCTGCGCGAAAACTCGGCTGGAACCCGTTTCCCGCGCCGATGGCCATTCTTTCGCAACCGCGCGCCGGACGCAGCGCGTGTGTGAACTGCGGTTTCTGTTTGGGTTTCGGTTGCGAGGTTGGCGCGAAGAGCAGTTCTCTCGCCGCATCCATTCGGGTGGCGGAACGCACCGGGCGCTGCGAAATTCGTCCGGACTCTTACGTGCACAAGATCGAGACGGATGCCCGCGGGCACGCCGTTGGGGCGGCGTATTTCGACAAGGATAAAAATACTCACCTGCAGAAAGCCAAAGCAGTGATCGTGTGCGCCAACGGCGCCGAAACCCCGCGACTTTTGTTGATGTCTGCCAACCAGCAATTCCCCAACGGTCTGGCCAATTCCAACGGGCTGGTAGGGGAAAATCTGATGCTCAACAGCGCCGCGATTTCGATGGGGGTCTTCGAGCAACCGCTGAATGACTACAAGGGCTTCGCGGTCAGCCGCATCCTGCATGATTTTTATGAACTGGACGCTCAACAAGTGGGCTTCTGCGGTGGCGGTGGACTGGACGCGCGCTTCGACATAACCCCGATCGGATTCGCGATGAATGGGCTGCCCCCGGACGCTCCGCGTTGGGGCAGTGATTTTAAGAAAGCTCTCGCGAACAATTTCACGCGCACCATGGAAGTGTTTTCGCACGGCACTTCGCTGGCGCGCGAAGACAACAGCTTCTCGCTCGATCCCGATGTGAAGGACGCCTGGGGCTTGCCGGCCTTACGCATGACCTACACGGATCATCCCGACGATCTGAAATTGGCGAACTGGCTCAACCAGCGCGCGCTCGAATTGCTCGACGCCGCAGGCGCGGTGAAAAAATGGAGTTACCCAATCACCGAACAGGAGTTCGCCGTGCATCTGTTGGGCACTTGCCGGATGGGCGAAGATCCGAAAACCTCGGTCATCAATACCGATCACCGCACGCATGACGTGAAGAATCTATTCCTGTGCGACGGCAGCAGCTTCGTCACTTCCGGACGCGGCCAGCCGACCATGACCATTGAAGCGCTCGCGTTTCGCGCCGCGGACCGTATTACCGCACTGGCCAAGCGCGGCGAGATCAACGCGTAGTTCCATTTCGCAAAACTAAAACGCCTCGAAGAATCTCCCGCTTGCTACAATTCTGCGGGTTCGCGGAGGCGTGCAGCGATGAATCGAAAGCGGATTGTGGGATTGATGGCAGTCACGGGCGTCTTTTCGGTGTGCGCGGCATTCGCGCTTGCGAGAGGCGCTGCGCAGACTTCGCCCCAAGAAAAATCCGCAGGTACCGCCACCGTCAGCGGCCCAGCGAGCACTCCAGGCGCGTCACAAAAAGCCGAACCGCATTCGCGGGGAGAAAAACTCGCGGAAGAGCAGTTCAAAAATATTCAGGTGCTGAAAGGCATTCCCGCCGACCAGTTGATTCCCGCCATGCAGTTCATCGCAGCTTCGCTGGGCGTGGAATGCGACTTTTGCCACGACCATCAGGCCATGGACAACGACGACAAGAAACCCAAAAAAATCGCGCGCAAAATGATGACCATGATGTTCGACATCGACAAAACCAATTTTGATGGACGACTGGAAGTCACCTGCTACTCCTGCCATCGCGGCGCAGCCAAACCGGTCAGCGTGCCGGTGATCAAAGCGGAGGAAGGCCCGGCTGGGAAGGAAGCGCTGCAGCCGCCGGCCGCGTTGCCCAAAGCGGACGAGTTGCTCGATAAATATCTCGCAGCTGTCGGCGGAGCGGTCGCGGTCGAGAAAATTACCAGCCGGGTGCAAAGCGGAAAGCTCGAAGCCTTCGGCGGAAAAACATTCCCCGCGGATGTTTATACCAAAGCGCCCGGCAAACGCATTTCGTTCATGCATCTGCAGGGCGGTGACAGCGTAACGGCCTTCGACGGCCAACACGGATGGCTGAGTGTGCCGGGCCGTCCCGCGCACATGATGTCGGCGTCGGAAAATGATGCGGCGCGCATCGACGCGGATTTGCAATTCGCCGTGCACGTGAAAACGCTGTATCCGAAATTTACTGTATCGGAAAGCGACGAAAAAATTGATGGTCGCGACGCCTACCTGGTGCAGGGAAGTGAGGAAGGCCGTCCGCCGCTGCGATTGTATCTCGATAAACAAACGGGCCTGCTGCTAAGGCTAGTGCGTTACGCGCAAAGCCCGCTGGGATTGAACCCCACACAAATCGATTACGCCGATTATCGCGAGGCCGATGGAGTTAAAGTGCCGTTCCGCTGGACAATGGCACGCCCCGGCAATCGCTTCACGATTCAAGTCGAGCAGATGAAGCAGAACGTCCCGGTGGACGACGCAAAATTTGCCGCGCCCCCATCGCCACCTCCGGCACAACAACCGCCCGCGACCGAGCCGCCCGCGACGCAGAAATTACCGTCAAAGTAAATTCAAGAAAAATGCGTCAGAACCACGCGGATAGCAGCGTCAATCCC